>JANXNM010000542.1 GCA_025354065.1 Synechococcales cyanobacterium 340R_concoct_173_sub
GAAGCAGAGTCAGCGAAGGCAGTTGCGGAAGGTGCTTGCATCTTCTGAGGAAAGTCCGGGCACCCCAAAAACCAAACTTGCTGGGTAACGCCCAGTGCGAGCGATCGTGAGGATAGTGCCACAGAAAAATACCGCCCGGAGAAATGAAGGACTGGAAATTCTCAATTCCTCGGGTAAGGGTGCAAAGGTGTGGTAAGAGCGCACCAGCAGTTTCGTGAGGAACTGGCTCGGTAAACCCCGGTTGGGTGCAAGGTCGTCGGAGCGAGGGTTGGTTTTTTGCCTGCTCCAGGTTGTTGGGTTTGCTCAACAAAGTACCGCTTGAGGCGTGAGGTAACTCATTGCCCAGATAGATAACAGCCCTGGGAAATTGATTTCGGTTAATTTTCTAGAACAGAACCCGGCTTATGTCTGACTCTGCTTCTCTCCTTACTCCACAAGTTTTTCAACATTATCAAATTTTTAATTTTCCTAAACTATATCGCTTTGGTAAATTCTCAGTAATCAATTAGGATTGCTATGGAAGGAATCGGACAATGGTAAATGGATATCCTTTCAGGTTCCACCTAGAGTAATGCCCAACTAGGGCAAACGCATACGCTTCTTAACACATTATATTTGTGGCGATAGTTAAAATCTGCAAAATTTACTGAAGACTTCCATGCTGTTCATTAGTTTGTAGCGTATGTGAAGAGTGACAGGCACACGATCGGATCCAATAGCTTCAAGACGAGTTACTTGGTCGATCGTTTTCTGCGTCAGGTACGGCTTGAGATATAGGTCAGGATTGAAGTTTTAAATGGCTGAAACCCTCTTACAATAAAAATTTACATTGCCCATATAGATAACAGCCCTAAAACAGTCTGCAAGCAGATTCTCTAGAATAGAACTCTGCTTATGTCTAACGCTGCTTCTTTAAAGTTTTACATTTGAAACATTTATTTGAATTTCTACTTTTACAAAAGTATCGTATCTCTAATCCTTCTCGTACATGATTTAACGCTAGCTGTATAAAGTTATAAGATTCTTTAAAATTACGTCAATATATTTGTAGTTTGTGAGAAGACAACCTTAGAAAACCCTTACAAAATGAGTGCCGACTTATAATACTAGTTGTAATAATAGTTTGCCCTCAGTATGATGAATAAAGTTAAGGTCGTAGATTTGTCTTAACTTTGGATTCTGAATTGATTTGTGGTAATCCTGTAAGGGGAATCGTTGTGAACAGTTTGTCTTCTCTTTTGGCTCGACCCGGCGTGACTCACTTCGCCCAAACCTTGCCAATTGAAGGCCCAGCGCCTCTTCTGATGGTAGGCGAACAAAAAAAGAGTGGTCTTATTCTCTGCAAAGAATTTCATGCAGAATTTGCAGGTCCAGGTGCGGCACTATGCAGTCCAGCGGAACAACCCTACAAGGCCATCATTGCAATAGGTTCTCCGGATGTTATGGCGACGAGCAATACGATCGATCGATCGCGGGCATATGGATTACGGATTCAGTGGAGTCGTTGGCTTTATCGCATTGCTGACCAAAACAATCCGATCGATCGAGTTGAAAAATTATTGGCTGGATTAGAAGGCTTTTTTGGTCGATCGGTGGTGATGAGTTTACCGAGTGAAGTACTAGCATTGTTGGTCGGCGTGTTGCCCCACACTGTAGAACAGGTGAAAGACAATTATCACCAGGGCAATATGTTGATTTTTCCCTGCGATCAATTGAAGGTGACGACGCTAGGTTGCGACTACCCCAATGCATTCACCCGCAATGATGTGCCTCTGAAACAACAAACTACGCTTAAAGAAATTCACCAGACCTACTCTAGGTTGCGATCGGCTTAACAAAAAATTCATTTTTTTAATAGCAGGGAATAGAACAACTCTTTTTCCCTGCCACTAATTTCTTTACATCATCAGATTGCGCACATCCGTTACCTTGCCAGTAATCGCCGCCGCCGCCACCATCGCTGGACTCATTAACAAAGTCCGGCCTGACGATGAACCCTGACGACCTTTGAAATTACGATTGGAGGACGATGCGCTCATTTGACGACCTTCTAACCGATCGGGATTCATCGCCAAACACATCGAACATCCTGGTTCTCGCCACTCAAACCCGGCTGCTGTGAAGATTTTGTCTAATCCTTCTGCCTCGGCTTGTAGCTTGACACGCTCAGAACCGGGCACTACAAACGCTTTTACATTATTTGCAACATGGTTTCCCTCGGCAATTTTCGCCGCTTCTCGCAAGTCAGAAATCCGACCATTCGTACAGCTTCCGATAAAACAGACATCGATCGCGGTTCCTTCCATTGGTTGACCCGGCTTTAACGACATATACACATAGGCATCTTCGGCCAAAGCTTGCTCATCTGTCGGCATACTCTCTGGGGACGGAACCTTTTCATCTACGCCCACCCCTTGACTCGGCGTAATTCCCCAAGTCACTGTTGGCGCAATATCTGCCGCATTAAACATCACCACATCATCATAATCAGCATCTTCATCACTCGCCAAACTGCTCCACCACGTCACTGCCTGCTCCCAATCTTTACCCTTGGGCGCGAAATCTCTACCCTTCAAATAGTCGTAAGTTTCTTGGTCTGGATTGACGTAGCCACAGCGCGCCCCGCCCTCGATCGCCATATTGCACACCGTCATGCGCTCTTCCATGGACATTGCCTCAAAAGTCGTCCCCGCAAACTCATAGGCATAGCCAACACCTCCCTTAATGCCCAATTTCCGAATGATATGCAGCACCACATCCTTGGCATATACGCCGGGAGCGAGTTTCCCATTGACTTCAATCTTACGGACTTTGAGCTTAGCTAGCGCTAGGGTTTGGGACGCTAAAACATCTCGCACTTGACTTGTCCCAATCCCCATGGCGATCGCACCAAAGGCCCCATGGGTGGAGGTGTGGCTGTCTCCGCACACGATAGTCATTCCGGGTTGAGTCAGCCCTTGTTCTGGCGCAATAATATGAACAATGCCTTGATTGCCTGATCCCGCGTTGTAAAACCGAATGCCATATTCAGCCGTATTTTTTTCAAGCTCCTGAAGCATTTCTTCAGCCATAGCATCTTTAAAGGGGCGAGATTGGTTATCGGTCGGGATGATGTGATCAACCGTCGCAACTGTTCGATCGGGGAATGGAATCGTTAAGCCCCGATCGCGCACCATGGAAAAGGCTTGGGGACTCGTCACTTCATGGATCAGGTGAAGCCCGATAAAAAGCTGAGTTTGACCAGAGGGCAATGTGCCAACAGTATGCAAATCCCAAACCTTATCGAAAAGCGTGCGCTGACTCATAATTTAATGCCGGATAGGTGTAAACCAATTTTCCCTAGGCTTGTTATTGTATCGAAAAGTTTGAACGATATGGGGCTTAATTTACGGCTTAATGACTAGCGTGAGTTTATTAGAGTGAATCCAGTCGCATCACCTTGGCGCGATGCAAGACGTGGTTCCCATTGGAATTTTGATAGCGGTATCCCAAAAATCTAACCCGAACCCGATCGCCCAATTGACAATCAGCATTCATTCCCTGATGTAGCACGGAATCATAGTCACACTCTTCGCCAATCGTCCCGATCGGACTAACGCCCCATTCAACTAGCAGCCGATCGACCGGGTTCAGTAACGGCAACAGTTTACTGGCTGTCAATTGTGGATTGGTTTGGGCGGCATGGGCAGCGGCAGACCATTGAATTAGCCAAGGTTCTAAGGTTTGGAGCGCTTCGTGCTGAAAGACTTCGCGGAGATTGGTTTCTTGGTGTTTAAGCGTCTGAGCTAAGCGATCGTACTCTTGCTGTAACTCGGAATTTGAGGCTGTGGGCTGTGGAATCCCGATCGATTCAGCCGTCAGCGATCGCACTAAATCATCCACCGAAATCTCTAATACTCGCGCAATCTTGGCCACCGTCTGTACCTGCATTGTCAAAATGTGCCCCTGTTGGAGTCGCTTGATTGCGCCTAGGGAGACCTGCGATCGGAGGCTCAGCGCTTTGAATGTGGTAATGTCCTGGCCCGTCATCAGTTGGCGAAGTGCCTGACTAGTTGAATTTTGATTCGATTCAGTCATGGTTAGTATCAAATTCTGTAAAAATTTGTCAAGATAGTATTTAACAGAACTGCTATTAATTTCTCACCCCCGATCACACAAATAATCATATTCGGCATTTACCCCTAACTGAGGATCTATGGATTGGTTTTCGACCCTAACTGGAATTGGCATTGGATTATTGTTGATTGTCCTGCGTGGCCGACCTGACAAAAAATTACTCATAGATTCATCTAATAATATCCGATCGCCCAATCCGATGCCCCCAGGTCCGTTGGAGACAATCGCCACGACAGATCACCGAATCGCCTACTATTCCGCCTTAGATTTGGCCCAATTTAAAGGCAGTTTTCTATCGCGAACTTCCCACGAGTTACGATCGCCCTTAAATGCCTTAATCAGCAGCCTGCAAATGATCCAAGCTGGACTTTGCGATGATGTTGAAGAAGAAAAAGAATATGTCGGCTTTGCCCATGATGCCGCACTCAAATTTATTGGTCTACTCGATGAAGTGCTGAAAGTCTCAAAACTTCAGTCCGGCAGCCTTAATGTGGCCAAAACAGAAGTCGATTTAGCCATTGTGTTGCAAGAAGTCTATTTCATGACCCGTCACTTGGCTGCCAATCGTAATCTGCGGCTTCAGATCCCTATGCTAGACGACGAAATTTTAATCCAAGCCGATTCCACGTATCTACACCAGGCGCTCATCATCCTCGTGAGTCGATCGATCGCTGCCATGGATGGAGGGAGCATTATTCTTTCTCTCAACACTGAAGGCAAACAAGTCACGCTCACCTTGCACGATGAATTGCCCGAAGAACAATGGCAAGAGACGCTAGATGTATTGACTAACCCAAATGCCTCCTTACCGCAATTGCCCGCGATCCCGGCGGCTGAGCGATCAGCCATCGACATGGAATTCAGTCCATCATTTCGGCTTTTGTTAGCGCGAGAATTATTGAGCATTATGGGAATCTCGCTATCCGTCGATAGCCATACCGCTATAGAGACCAATACTAAGAGCAATGCTATGCCCCGATCGATCCAATGCCACTTTCATCTCGCCTAATCGTATAATTTTAGGTAACTAGTGAACATACGATCGAAGCGGAGAAGACCAGTCATGCCAATGATCGAAACCAAGACCGAACCCATGGTCATCAATATGGGGCCACATCATCCGGCCACCCACGGATGCTTTCGGTTAGTCGTCACGTTGGATGGCGAAAACGTAATCGATTGTGAGCCTGTATTGGGCTACCTCCATCGTGGAGTGGAAAAAATAGCCGAAAACCGCACAACCATTATGTATGTGCCCTACACCAGTCGTTGGGATTACTACGGTGGCATGTACAACGAAGCCATCACCGTCAACGCTGTTGAAAAACTTGCAGGAATTCCAGTCCCTCGACGGGCTAGTTACATTCGGGTCATTATGCTCGAACTCTGCCGTCTAGTGAATCATCTGCTCTGGCTCGGGCCGTTTATTACGGATCTTGGTGGCGCGACCCCGTTTTTCTATACGTTGCGCGAACGGGAAATGATTCTGGATTTGTTTGAAGCGGCAACGGGCTACCGCATGGTCAACAATAACTACTTCCGGGTTGGCGGTGTAGCTGCTGATTTACCCTACGGCTGGTTTGAAAAGTGCGCTGATTTTTGCAACTATTTCATTCCTGCACTAGATGAATACGAAAAGCTAATTACCAACAATCCGATTTTCCGTCGTCGTCTTGAAGGCGTGGGTGTCTTGTCTCGTGAAGACGCAATTAACTATAGCTGTTCTGGGCCAATGCTCCGCGCGTCTGGCGTGAAGTGGGATTTGCGGAAGGTCGATCATTACGAATGCTACGACGACTTTGATTGGGATGTGGCATGGGCAACGGAGGGCGATTGTTTAGCGCGCTATACCGTTCGGATTCAGGAAATGCGCGAGTCTACCAAAATCATTCAGCAAGCGATCGCCGCTATTCCCGGTGGATCCTACGAGAATCTCGAAGCACAACGAATAATGGCGGGTCCAAAGTCTGACTGGGATGCGCCTGAATTCCAATATATTTCCAAGAAAATTGCGCCCACCTTCAAAATTCCTAAGGGTGAACATTATGTCCGCCTTGAAGCGGGACGTGGTGAAATGGGGATTTTCATTATGGGAGACGACAATATGTTCCCTTGGCGTTTAAAAATTCGTCCCGGTGATTTCAATAACCTGCAAGCCTTCCCCAAGATGGTTCAAGGTCTAAAGGTTGCTGATTTATTTATTACCTTGGGCAGCGTGGACGTTGTGATGGGTTCTGTCGATCGTTAGCATCGGTCGCAATCTTGCAGATTAAAACATCGGCCTAATTGCCTAGACCGATGTTTTAGTGAGTAATGTAAAAATAGTTGGGAATGTACTGAAAGGCTTAACCTTCACAACATTTTGGGTTCCAATGAACGAGGACAGGCGATCCCCACAACATGTTTTAAAAATCAAATGCAAAGCTGGCCTAGAAAATCATAAAATCATCTGAAATCAAGGAATTGGTACATACATACTTCTTGCGCAAACCGCCATACTACGATTAAATCAGGCTTGATACTCGTTAACTCAATGCTTTTAAAAAACTTCAAGAGAAACATGAGTGCGATCGTTTGAGGTGACAGCCTTAGACATGCCAAATATTGATCCTTAATGTTTTCTCCCTTTATCTAGGTTTCTGTGAACCATTCTGTTAATTATGGATTCATCACGGTATCTAAGTCATTCTTTTCTATCCTTTCAAGTTTTCGTGCTGTAAGTATCAAAAATGTCTCGTCTGTATTTTACTTAAAGCTTTGAAAAGTGCTTTTTGTGAGTTGCAGACAGCAAATGAGTTTGAAGCTCTACAGGATATTGGCTAATCCAAGTTAATTAATTCTGTTGTACTTTCTATCCCGAATCTTAGTTTAAACACACTTCCACAATTGGTGATTTTCTCATGCAATATCAAGCACAGTTGACTCCTTGGATAGTTTATCTAGTCGAATCTGAGACGCTTCGTAATCCAGTTAGCCGTTTTCGCCGCCGCAATGACGCAGATGCTTATATCAAGGTTTTGCGTAACACCAAGCCTGATTCTAACTTCATGGTTGAGTTTGATTCGGCAAGTTTTGCGAAAAAAGTGAAAGTTGCTGAACCTGCACTCGCATAGCTGATATTTGATTTCATTTGTTCGATTCTTTAATTGTTCATGAAATTACTCTTTAAAGCTATCATTCATCTTACAAGTTAATTGTTTTTGAAGCTTTGAGATTGAATACTTCTATGGCGTAGGCAGATTATTGTCTACGTCATTTCTATGAGTAATTGATGTGAAGATGACTAATCAATTGAAGTGGATACAAGAGACGTTGCTCGATCGATCGATGATGCCTTTTGTTGAATTTATGGGGTTGGCGCTCTACCACCCAGTTAAGGGCTATTACGTTACTCAGGCTATGAATATTGGGGCACGGGGAGATTTTTACACTTCGCCTCACTTGAGTTCGCTATTTGGGGAATGTCTTGCCCGCCAAGTCATCGATTGCTGGGAAATTATGGGGCAACCGATCGCCTTTGAACTGATCGAAATGGGTGCGGGACAAGGAATTCTGGCCGCAGATATTCTTCAGTCTATTGCCCAACTCTGTCCAGAATTATCGCAAGTTTTGACCTACAGCATTATTGAACGATCGCAATCCCTTAAGCTAGTCCAACGTCAACATCTTGCAAGCTGGGAATCTGTCATTCAATGGCGAGATTGGGAAACTATTGAAAGCTCGTCCATACAAGGCTGCTTTATTTCCAATGAATTAGTCGATGCGTTTCCGGTGCATCAAGTGGTGTGGCAAGACCAAATGCTGCAAGAAATCTATGTCAGCTTTGATGGCGATCGTTTAACCGAGCAGCTCGGCCCGCTCTCAACACTGGAATTAAAGCAATATTTCGATCGCTTGGGCATTAATTTTGAAAATTATCCCGATGGCTATCGAACCGAAGTAAATTTGAACGCGATCGATTGGATCCAAACCCTTGCCAATAAACTGCATCATGGTTATATTTTAACGATAGATTATGGCTATAGCGCCGACCGATATTACAACGCTCGTCGAACGGGCGGCACGCTTCAATGCTATTACCAGCATCAAGCCAAATCGAATCCCTATACAAATGTAGGATTACAAGACATTACGGCTCATGTTGATTTCACCACATTGATAGAGCGGGGCGAAGAATTTGGTCTGACTTCATTGGGATTGACGCAGCAGGCATATTTTTTGATGGCGTTGGGGTTGGGCGATCGGATTGCGGCCTTAAGTCAAACGGAAACGCAAAATATCCAAGAAATAAACAATAGACTTCAAACTCGGACCGCACTCCATCAACTAATTGATCCCACAGGTCTCGGAAACTTTTGCGTATTAATTCAGTCTAAAAATTTAAGCACAGCAGAATTGAGCCGATCGCTACGAGGCTTAACTATTCCAGAACGATTCCCAACAATAAAATAAATAACTTATAGAAAATAAATAACTTATAGATAAGCCCACAAAAAATCGGCCTAGAAAATCTTCCAAGCCGATGTATTTTAAAGTTCCGATTCAGGCCCATTTATATACTGAGGATGGGGAACGGGTCGGCCCAACATCATCAATAAATCGTCAACCAATTAAGCCTAACGGCCCATCACTTCCAAACGAATGGGAGCAACACCCGAATCCATTACGCCAATAATTCGAGCTGCACCCGCCGAAAGATCCAAAATACGACCACCATGGTAAGGACCACGATCGTTAATTCGGACTAACACCATACGACCTGTATCTAAATTTGTCACCCGAACCCGAGTTCCCATAGGCAACGACGGATGAGCTGCTGTCAAAGCATCTTGATTAAATACTTCGCCGCTGGCTGTATAGTTTCCATCAAAACCCGGACCATACCAGGATGCCATTCCTTGAACCGACGACAATACGGTGCCAGAGGGAATTAGTGTGGTTGAAACGATCGCATTTTTCGGCTTGCCTTCCACTTGGTTCATGGGAGACGCATCACCTAAAAGACGACGCAAGCGATTGGTGACTTGTAATGCATCACGTTCTAGATTTTTGCTGGTGTCTGGAGATACGGTCTGAGAGTCAATAACAACGATTTCATCACCATCGACTTGGACCGTGTATCGCTCAGTTTTATCAGACTTCCAAGACACAGAAATCTTCTTTGCATCAACACCCGTGCGGTGGAGCTGATTTATTTTTGCTGCGATCGCACTGGCCCGCGCCGTAGGATCCCTTGATATAGCAGCATCAGAATTTTTAGATGAAGCGCCATCAATAGACTCTGAGGTCTCACCGGATATGGCCTTCGATTTCTGAATTACTATTGATCTCTGCTGGATCCCCAATTTGGTCCCATCGGTTGCAGAGCCTTGAGGCATCGTAAAATTAAGAACCGGAATATTGCGAACGTAAACCGTTGCAGTTTGTACTCCAGCATTGACGTAGGTATGAACCTTCGCAATTGTTTCATCCTGAGCCTGCGATGATGTCGTCGCTGGCTGCTCACCCATTTTGACTTGCTCATTGCTGTCAGATTGGGGCGTTGGGGCGGCTTGCGCGAGACCAACTTGGGGTTGTGTAGTAACAGCCGTAATTGAAAACAAAGTCGCAATTAAGCCTAAACTACCAGAAATTGAGTTGTTCATACTGTCCTTAGTGTGAAGAAGCACTTGGGACTGGTCTACGCGATCGGACAATTTAAATCTAGAACGCTTTAAAACAAAGGCACCAGAACCGTCCACCGAAGGTCATTGCCAAAAAACAAATGGCAAGTCCCATATTCGTACCCAATCCACATTCATTCTCTGAGTTCGGAACTGCACAAGACTAGCATGAAGTTTTGCGATCGTATATCTAGTGAGAGTACGCAACCGACAAAATTTTATCTCGTCTTCACAAAGTGTTATGCCCAGAAAGGCAATCTAGTCCATGAAATTTAGGCGATTACAGCAAAAAATGCTACTTTGGCTTCATGAAAACTTCACGATAGAATCGACAATTTGAAGCCCGATCGAACGAGTTATGAGGTGAATTATTTAAACTTTGATTAGAACTTAAGCGTTAACCACCTTAAACAGAGGGCCGTAATTTGCGGTAATACTTCTTTGAATCACAGCAATTGTCAGGATCAAGGGACTTGAATAATTTAATTAAGCAATGAATATTGCGATTCTTGACGTTAACTTGAACCTGAGGGCAATAAGCACAGTACAATGGCTAGCGCACAAAAATGGACAGTTCCCAAACCATGGACTACAAGTCAGCCGGAGTAGATGTCGAAGCAGGACGCGATTTTGTTAAGCGCATCACCCAGACCGTTGAAAAAACCTATCGGCCTGAAGTTCTGGGTAAATTAGGCGGCTTCGGCGGTATGTTTAGCCTGCCGACTGGATATCAGGAACCTGTGTTGGTGTCTGGGACTGACGGTGTGGGTACCAAATTAAAATTGGCCCATCAACTCGATCGACACGATACCGTTGGCATTGATCTGGTCGCCATGTGTGTGAATGATGTGCTGTGTTGCGGTGCGGAGCCATTATTTTTCCTGGATTATCTAGCAACGGGACAGCTTGAACCGGAGCAGTTAGTTCAAGTCGTCAACGGGATTGCTAAAGGCTGCGAGCTTTCGGGCGTGGCGCTTTTGGGGGGTGAGACGGCAGAAATGCCCGGATTTTATCAGGTTGGGGAATATGACTTAGCTGGATTTTGCGTTGGGATTGTGGAAAAAAGCAAGATTCTGGATCCAGAAAAAATTCAAGTGGGAGATGTGGCGATCGGCCTAGCCAGTAGCGGCGTTCACAGTAATGGCTTTAGTTTAGTCCGCAAAATTATCAGCGATGGTGGGTTTGACTGGAACGATCGGCCCTTGGGTCTGGGCGGAAGTTTGGGCGATGTTCTGCTTACTCCCACACAGCTTTATGTAAAACCTGTGCTGGCTGCGCTGAAATCAACTTTGGATATAAAAGGATTGGCTCACATTACGGGCGGCGGATTACCTGAGAATTTACCTCGATGTTTAGGTGCAGGACAATCCATTAAACTGGATCCAGCATCTTGGGATCCCATACAGATTTTCGAGTGGCTAGCCGAGGTCGGATGCGTCAGTAGAAAAGCGATGTTCAATACCTTTAATATGGGAATTGGAATGGTGGCGATTGTGTCCTCAGATAATGCAAATAGGGCGATCGACTTTTTTCAAGAACAAAAATTGCCTACCTATCGGATTGGCGAAATTATTGAGGGTAATGGTGAAGTGGTGGGTTTGTATCGATCAGAAAAATAAGCACGCGATAAATACTAAATGAGGATAAATCACAATATAGTGATCAAAACAAAACAGTGATCAAAACAAAAAAACAGTTTGGCCAACATTGGCTTAGAAGTGAAAAAGCGCTTGCTAAAATTGTATTAGCGGCTGAGTTGCAAGCAGGCGATCGGGTCTTGGAAATTGGTCCAGGAACCGGAATTTTAACTCGGCCTTTGCTCGATGGAGCCGACTCTGTGGTTGGTGTTGAGGTCGATCGAAACCTGTGCGAGCGACTGACGAAATCGTTGGGTAAAGTCGAGAAATTTCTGCTGCTTCAGGGCGACTTTTTGACAATGGATTTGCCTAGTATGCTGGAATCACTACCTGCCTTTAGGAATCCTAGAAAAGTCGTTGCCAATATTCCCTATAATATTACTGGACCCATTCTCGAAAAGCTCCTCGGGACTATTTCAAATCCAAACCCAAATCCCTTTGATTCAATTGTTTTATTGGTTCAAAAGGAAGTAGCGTTGCGGCTTTGTGCTAAGGCGAATAACTCGAATTATGGCGCATTGTCCATTCGAGTTCAATATATGGCCGATTGTGAGTTCTTATTTGATGTTCCGGCGAAGTCCTTTGTGCCAGCACCTAAGGTTGATTCGGCGGTGATTCGGATTAAACCAAGACCCATTCCAATTCCCGCTCAAGATCCACTGTATTTGGAACGGATTTTGAAAATGGGCTTCTCTAGCCGACGTAAAATGATGCGAAATAATTTGAAAAGCATTATTAATACGGAAGAATTAAGCCAACTGCTCGAAACGTTGGGGGAAAGCGGTCAATCACGCGCTGAGCAATTGAGTTTGTTGCAGTGGGTGGCATTGAGCGATCGGTTGAAAGCCTATGTTTTAGAGCATCCACAATCTGAGCTGAATTTAGCTGATCCAATTTCAGAAACAGATGAAACAGAGGAGGATTTGGACTAAAGCATGAAATGCCAAGACATTTTGTCATCAAGGCATCTTGAGTCCGTACCACTGACATCGTATGCTTAAATGCTGATATTTTATTTCACTAGAGGCGACGATCCTAACATGCCCCATCCTGATCACCCTGCATCCCCCCAAAAACAGCCGAACGAGTGGCTAACTGATAGCAATGGCGAACTTGCATTGTCGATTCGGTTCAAGGGCGATCGTCTTTTTCAAGAACAGTCGCCGTATCAGACCGTTGAAGTATTTGATACCCATAGCTGCGGGAAAATGCTGACGATCGATAGCATGGTGATGTGTACGGAATGGGACGAAGCGGCCTATCACGAGATGATCACTCATGTGCCGATGTTGACTCATCCAGGGATTAAGGATGTACTAGTCATCGGCGCGGGTGACGGTGGAACAATTCGGGAATTGATGCGCCATTCCAGCGTTGAGAAAGTAGTAATGGTCGAAATTGATGAGGCGGTTGTGCGGGCCTCTAAATTATTTTTGCCAACTATTTCCTCAGCCTTTGATAATCCTAAGTTGACGCTATTGATTGATGATGGAATTAAATTTGTGAGTGATGCGACGGATGCATCCTATGATTTAGTAATTATTGATTCATCGGATCCAGTTGGTCCTTCGGAAGGATTATTCACGAAGTCATTCTACGAAGATGTTCATCGAATTCTTCGTCCCGGCGGCGTTATCACTGTCCAAAGTGAATCCCCATCCTTCAATCCGAAAGCTTTCACTGAACTGAATCCCTGTTTGAAATCAGTGTTTGGCGAAGATCAAGTGCATTGTTATTTAGTATTCATTCCCACATACCCTACGGGATTGTGGAGTTTGACCTATTGTTCTAAAGATGGTCCACATCCACTCAAACAATTTGATGCCGCTAAGTCTTCAGCATTCGCAAAAGAGCATGGGTTACGTTACTACAATGAAGATGTTCATACGGCGGCGTTTAGTTTGCCAACATACATTCGCAATATGATCAATCAGTAGAGAATACATCGGAAATAATCACTAGAAATCTATCCATAGAGGTTTTATGACAAATCAATTGAATGATTATGACCCCAATGGCATTGGGCAAGTGAATGGAAACCTCTATGGATTGCCCTTCGATTATGATTCTGCAAATCTAATTGTGTTTGGAGTCCCTTGGGAAGTCACGGTGTCCTATCGAGCCGGAACATCTCAAGGACCAGCGCAGGTTTTAGCGGCCTCTCCGCAATTGGATCTGTTTGATTTTGACAATCCTGAGGGCTGGAAGCAAGGCATTTTTATGGCAGAAATCCCCCAAGATATTCTAGATAAAAATGTTCATTACCGATCGCAAGCAGCGCAAGTTATTGAACGATTGGAACAGGGAAGAAAATTGAATGAATTACCTGATTTAACTCAGGTCTTAGCGGGAATCAATCAAGTTTGTGAACGCGTAAATGTTTGGTTGTACGATCGCACTCGTGCAGCATTGCAATTGGGTAAGCGTGTGGCCGTCATTGGCGGCGATCATAGCGCTCCGTTGGGGTGTTTTCGAGCGTTGGCTGAACAGTATGATAATTTTGGCATTTTGCATATTGATGCCCATGCTGATTTACGAAATGGCTACGAGGGATTCAAGTATTCTCATGCGTCCATTATGTTCAATGCTTTGGAAATTCCCCAAATCACCAAACTGATTCAAGTGGGACTGCGAGATATTTGCCAAGATGAGGTGAATTTAATCAATGGCAGTAACAATAGGGTTATTGCCCATTATGATTCAGCGCTCCAGCAACAATTGTATTCAGGAAAATCTTGGATTGAAATTTGTCGTGAAATCATTGCACCATTGCCGCAGAATGTTCATATTAGTTTTGATGTAGATGGCCTTGATCCAAAGCTTTGTCCCAATACTGGAACCCCCGTCCCTGGGGGATTAGAACTAGAGCAAACCTATTGTTTGTTTCGGGAAGTGGTGAAAAGTGGGCGCAAAATTATTGGATATGATCTATGCGAAGTGGGCAATGCAGAATGGGATGGAAATGTGGGTGCGAGGATTGTTTATAAACTTGCGAATTTGATGGATAAATCTTGGAAATAGAGAGATTTATATACTGCTATGATAAAATTTAATTAGTAGGTAATTCTAAAATGAACTGACTACCTTCGCCTAATTTCGATCGGCAATAGAAACGTCCTCCATGTTGTTCGGTAATAATTTTATAACTAATTGCTAGCCCCAATCCTTGCCCCTGTCCTACAGGTTTCGTCGTAAAAAAGGGATTAAAAATTTTGTCTTGAATGACATCTGGTATCCCTATGCCATTATCAGAAACCCCTAATGCGAATCCAAGGACGACGATCGCATTCAATAGGGTCTGTATCAATCCTAATGTGGTGAGAAATCTCTTCACTAAGGGACATTTCAGGATCTCTAAGGGCATCAATTGCATTATTAAAGATATTCATGAATACTTGATTAAGCTGCCCCGGATAGCATTGTAGGGGGCTGAGTTCACCATAGGTTTTAACAACCATAATAGGGGGATATACTTTTCCGGTTTTAATATCCGTGTGGGCCTTGAGGCGATTTTGTAAAATCAGTAATGTGCTATCAATTCCCATATGTAGATCGACAGTTTTCAATCCTGTCTCGTCGAGCCGCGAAAAGTTCCGTAAAGACACCACTATCTCCCGAATCCGATCGGTTCCTCCTTTCATTGATTGTAAAAGTTTGCCAAAATCTTGCTTCAGAAATTCAATATCTAGGTCTTTTCGTTTTTGGGCGATCGTATCATTGGGATTGGGATAGCACTGTTCATAGAGTAATAACAAATCTATAAAATCCTGATAATATTCCTGAGCTGGCAAAAGATTACCATGGATGAAATTCACTGGATTATTAATTTCATGGGCAATTCCCGCAACCAATTGACCTAGACTAGACATCTTCTCTGAATGGACCATTTGAGCTTGGGTCTGTTTCAGTTCCTGAAGTGTGGATTCCAGACAATTAGCATATTGTTGAAGCTTTAGTTCTCCGGATTTACGCTGAATAAAAACCCCAAGCTGCTCTCCGAAAACATTCAAAAGAGTAATCAACTCATCATCTAAAACTTGATCATCTTGAGTTAAAAAGGTAATAACACCGACCAATTGAACTTGATTTGAAATCGGAAAGCCATAACCATGTCTGAGGTTTAAGTGGTGTGCAAAATCTTGACGAGCAAAGCTGGGATTATCAACTAGATTCTTGAAGTACAAGGGCATATTCTTGGCCCAAATCTGTCCCGGAAGTCCTTCTCCACAAGAGAATTTAGCGATCGTTTCCTGTTGATTAATTTCAACCTGTAATCCCGGTAAAATCCAAAAATGTTGCCGTTGAAGCTGTTGCTCAGTCTCCGATCGCGACCAATATTCCCCAAACCGCCAATCAAATCCTTCACAGAAAAGCTTTAATGCTCCTTCGATCGCTACTTCAAGGGTTTCCGCATGGGCAAGCAGTTGGCTCAAATGAGATTGAACCTCAAGACGCTTTTCTAAAATCACAAGACGATGATTAAGCTGCTCTAAATTATCTAAATGGTGACCGATGCAATCGAACATGAAACGAAATACCGCCCAACAAGTAAAGGACTAGAATTATGGAAACAATTTAGCTGAATCCCCATTAGACTTGATCTTCTCGTACCAATCTGATGCACAGAACACTAAATTGCGTCGATCGTGAGTAAAATGTGTAAAATCTATGTAAATTTAATCGGGTATCTATTACACCAAGTTAGTATGCTCAAACACGTTGAAAATAAAACAGTTATTTAAAGCTAATTCATGCGATCTATTAAGTGCCCAGTAGTTCCAGATTCAAATTTAGAATTCTAGAATACAGTGGTTAGGGATGCGAGGCTACCCATGGAGAGTATGTCCACGGTTAACATCAAATAAAATCTATAACTCTAATTGTGAATGAACTTGCGATCGGGATCCGCAGTTTCGGTACTTTAGAAAAATCTTCGCAATTATCTTCGCAATTATAAATGATGACCACAGCCACGATCGCCTGCTCCATTTATCTATATTTTACCGATCGATCGTGATTGCCTGATGAATCTTATCCCGTGACAGATTCAATCATAATACTACAGAGACATTGAGCGGTGGATGAGTCGGAAACCATTCAATTTTGAACAACTTTCCATAATTTTCTAAGCTGCTTGTGGAATTCTAAATGCGATCGGTTCTGGGATCGGTTGAGTATTATCCTCAATAACTTTGATTAATCCTTCCAAAACATCCTATCCATTCTCAACAGCCTATTGATAAGTACTACCATGGGTAATGAAGTGCTGCCAAGGAAATTCAGGGCAATGAACTAAATAGAGTTAATCTCCTTCAGACCATTGAATCACTATTGTATATTTAAGATTCATTGGCTTTCACTATGTTCTTGATTTTGAAGTTCTCTCAGCGCTTGCTTAACCTCAGCGATCGTCAACTCCAGAGACTGTGCAACTTGTTCTATGCTCAAACCTAATCCAATCAATTGAGGAATTGCAGCAGTTAGTTTTGCCTCTGCTTGAGTTCTTGCCGATCGTTCAATTGTGGTTTGTAATTGGGCAAATTGCTTGGCTTCGCTATTCGTCGAGATCCATTCTCCTACTGCGTCATACCAGCGTAACCAACGCCCCTCCGCCCCTTGATAGCACCCCTGCCAAACACCCAAGCCTAACCCTAATGCCTCCAACCAAAAACGAGGATTCTCCCGATCGAGTTGAACTTCTTCATAGCGAATTCCTGATAATGTAAAGACCCGCAGATAATTATCATAGCGGTCATAGACAACATAAAAAGGCACCCGTAGTATGCGTTCGTAAACATCCCATTTCGTTGGAGGCTTGCCCAGTTCTCGAACCTTCTGGCCTAAGTCCTCGTCCTCGGTTCCCGGCGATAGCAGCTCCACAACTAACAGCGGACTCACCCCCTCCTGCCACATCACATAACTCCACCGCAAGTCCTCTTGACGCGTTGCACTAGCCACCCCGATCGACAAAAACCAATCTGGACGCTTGTACCACTGCGTATGACGAAGATCGTAGTAGAGATTGAGATCGACACCAACAAAATAGTCGCTGGAAGAATAATTTGGAGGCTGACAAGTTTCCTTCAACAAATCAGGTTGAAAATCATGAAATTCATCAGGCAAACCCATATCCTCCGGATCTTCGCTCGGCAAGTCATACATTGTGGGAAGTGTTTCCGAGGGCGGTCTGGGAAATTGAGTTTGGTACATGGGGCTGTTTACTCCAAATCAACTAAGTTTTAGTATATGTCGTTCTGTGGCGTTGTTCCAATCACGCTAGACCGACCAAAATTATCGATTCTCTACCACTGCTTGAACCTCAGCGATCGTCAACCCCAAAGACTGTGCAACTTGTTCTATACTCAAACCTAATCCAATCAATTGAGGAATTGCAGCAGTCAGTTTTGCCTCTGCTTGAGTTCTTGCCGATCGTTCAGTTATAGCTTGAATTTCCGCATCACGTCTTGCCGATCGTTCGATTTCTGTCTGTTCGATCGCCGTAGAAATCCATTCACCTTGATTGTCATACCAGCGTAACCATTGCCCTTCAAACCCTTCATAAGAGCCTGACCAAACTCCCAAACCCAGATCTAATTCATCAAACCAAAATCGAGGATTATTTTCATCAAGTTGTCGTTCCTGATATTTACCATCCACTAAGCTAAACAATCGGAAATTATTTTCATAACGGTCAAATACAACATAAAAAGGAACTCTGAGCGACTTTTCATACACTTCCCACTTAATGGGTGGTTTACCAAGTTCTCTTATATTTCGCCCCAAATCCTCATCTTCTGTTCCCGGTGACAACAATTCAACTACTAAAAATGGACTAACAAATTCCTGCCAAAGCACATAACTCCAACGCATATCTTGCTGCCGATCGCCGATCGATACCCCCAATGCCAAGAACCAATCCGGGCGTTTGTACCACTGAGGATGTCGTCCATCGTAATAAAGATTTAAGTCCGTCCCTACAAAGAAATCTGCTGAGGAGTAAGTCGGTGGCTTACAAGTTTCCCGCAAGAGTTGAGGTTGAAAATCATGAAATTCATCAGGCAAACCCATATCCTCCGGATCTTCGCTCGGCAAGTCATACATTGTGGGAAGTGTTTCCGAGGGCGGTCTGGGAAATTGAGTTTGATACATGATGAGGCTTCTCCTAATCGGTTGAAGATCAGCAATCTTTATCATAACTGCCCATCTCCAACCTTATCTTAATTCACATTAACCATTGCCATAAGCCTCCATCGGTAAACAGGAACAAACCAAATTCCGATCGCCCCAAGCATTATCAATCCGGTTGACCGCAGGATAAAACTTGTGTGCTTTTGTCCAAGCGGTGGGGAAGATGGCGATCGATCGTGAGTAGGGTCGATTCCATTCATCATCCACTAAATCAATCACCGTATGAGGTGCATTCTTGAGTAGATTGTTGGTGCGATCGACCTTGCCCGATTCAATTGCGCGGATCTCCTCACGAATGGAAATCATGGCATCACAAAACCGATCAAGTTCGGGTAATGATTCACTTTCAGTGGGTTCAACCATCACAGTCCCAGCCACTGGCCAAGATACAGTCGGCGGATGGAAACCATAGTCAATCAACCGTTTTGCAACATCATCGACTTCGATTTCTGCCGACTTTTTGAATTCACGAAGATCGAGAATACATTCATGGGCAACCAAGCCATTTGCACCTTTATACAATACGTCATAGTGTCCTTCAAGGCGTTTAGCAATATAATTTGCATTTAAAATTGCAATTTTGGTCGCATTAGTTAAGCCCTCACTGCCCATCATGGCAATATACATCCAAGAAATTGGCAAAATGCTAGAACTCCCCCAGGGAGCCGCTGATACCGCACCGATCGCCTGCGAACCCCCCATTGGAATGACACTATGACTGGGTAAAAATGGTGCTAGATGAGCAACGACTCCGATTGGACCCATTCCAGGACCACCTCCACCATGGGGAATACAGAATGTTTTATGCAAATTCAAATGGCAAACATCTGCACCAAAGTCACCGGGACGACAAAGCCCCACTTGGGCATTCATATTTGCACCATCCATATACACTTGGCCGCCGTGGGTATGAACGATCGTACAAATCTCTTGAATGCCAGATTCAAAAACACCATGGGTAGATGGATAGGTCACCATTGATGCGGCAAGATTTGAAGAATGTTTTTCAGCTTTGGTGCGTAAATCTTCAATATCAATGTTTCCATCCAAATCACAATTCACCGGAATTACCTTCATCCCCGCCATCACCGCACTAGCCGGATTAGTTCCGTGGGCAGATGTTGGAATCAAACAAAGATTACGGTGAGATTCTTTACGAGATTCGTGATAAGCCCGGATGACCAGTAGTCCAGTATATTCACCTTGAGACCCTGCATTCGGTTGCAGTGAGATTGCAGCAAATCCTGTGATTTCCGCCAGCCATTGTTCAAGCTGATCAAATAGGATTTGATAGCCCTCTGTTTGATTCACTGGAGCAAAGGGATGGATTTGACCAAACTCCGCCCAAGTAACGGGAATCATTTCAGCCGTCGCATTGAGTTTCATAGTACAAGATCCCAAAGGAATCATTGCACTTGTCAACGATAAATCTTTTTGCTGCAAACCATACATATACCGCAGCAAATCAGTCTCCGATCGGTATTGCCCAAACACCGAATGGATCAAATAGTCAGAAGTTCTCGGAAATCCGATCGCACTCTGATCAACTTTGACAATTGACCCATTCACGCCAAAGATTTCAAACAAATCCAACACATCCCGATCGCTCGTCGCTTCATCGAGAGAAATGCCGATCGCAGTTGCATCCAACTTACGAAGATTAATCCGGCGGGCAACAGCAGCAGCCATCAACCCATCTGTCCGATCGCCCGTTTCAATGGCAATAGTATCAAAATAAGTATTCGATCGCAGCGTAAATCCGGCTTTAATCAAACCCGTCGCGAGAGCTTGCGTCAAACTATGAATTCGAGTTGCGATCGCCTTCAATCCATCCGGCCCGTGATACACCGCATACATACTCGCGATCACTGCCAACAATACCTGTGCAGTACAAATATTACTGGTTGCCTTATCTCGACGAATATGTTGTTCTCTAGTTTGCAAAGACAATCGTAATGCGCGTTCACCACGAGTATCACGGGAAACCCCAATCAATCGTCCCGGCATTTGACGTTTGTATACATCTTTGGTTGCAAAGTACGCCGCGTGAGGACCGCCATATCCAAATGGTACGCCAAATCGTTGCGTATTCCCGACAGCAATATCTGCGCCCCATTCTCCAGGAGGTTTCAACAATGTTAATGCCAAAATATCCGCAACGGCTGTGACTAATGCACCGGATGCGTGGGCACGATCGCAAAATCCTTTATAGTCCGCAATAGAACCATCTGTCGCCGGATAGGAAATCAATGCGCCAAATACAGAAGTCGCTGCAAAATCAAAGGTTTCTGCATTGCCAACAATGATTTCGATCTCCAATGGAATTGCGCGAGTTCTCACCACATCGATCGTTTGTGGATGACAATTTTCCGCTACAAAAAACGCATTTGATTTCGTCTTCGTCACGCCATAACACAATGACATCGCTTCTGCTGCCGCCGTGCCTTCATCCAACAGCGACGCATTAGAAATCTCCATTCCCGTCAAATCCATCACCATCGTCT
This sequence comes from Synechococcales cyanobacterium 340R_concoct_173_sub, assembly GCA_025354065.1. Next base: position 21,109 of record JANXNM010000542.1, read on the forward strand.
GAAAGTTCAGCAGTGCTTCTAGACGACCTTGAGAAATCTCTGGTTGATACGGTGTGTATTGGGTATACCAAGCCGGATTTTCTAAAATATTGCGCAAAATTACAGGCGGCGTAATGCAATTGCTATAGCCCATGCCGATGAACGATCGGAACACTTTATTCTTACTCGCGATCGCTTTTAAATCTGCCAACGCCTCATATTCCGATCGGGCCGACTCAATTCGCAATGGACGTTTCAGCCGAATCATATCCGGAACTGTCGCATTAATAAATTCTTCCAGCGAGCTATAACCAAGCACCGTCGCCATCCTATCCACATCCGCAGCGCGAGGTCCATTGTGACGGGACTCAAAACGATCGGGATTGGGAAACTGTACAGACGTAGGAATTGAGGCACTGGGCGGCAAACTCATTTCAAAATCAGTCGATTCCGACGTTTCCCAAGACGTAACTAGGGAAGAAAGGGGTTCAGACATGACTAAAAAACCTCAGGAAACCAGAACACATTGGACAGTAAAAAATGAAACGTATTCCATCCGATCGCCGGAAAGAAATATCAAAATTCTGGATTTAGATTGTTAAACACTATAACAATTGTGCATGCTACGAAATGGTGTCTTGTGAAGCAACGATGAATTTTGAATGGTTCCTCCGTAGATCTAACGAGAAGATTTCGGGCGATCGAGTGATGAAGTTGGTCACGCGATCGCACGTCTGCACAAGATCTAAGATAATTTAAGACAATAGAGATAATTTGCTTCAGGGAATTTCATCATGCACAGAATAACTCGTCTATTCATTGTCTCACTTCCCATTTTACCGATCGTCCTTCTCAGCACTTTGGCCCAAGCGTTCTCAGAGGCCCACCTCTACCGTGCCAATTTGACGAGTGCAAAGCTGGCAGATGTCAAACTCATGGATGACAAATTGACCAATGCCCGTGGACCTCGATCGATCGCCCTCAAACCTACCGACAATCCACTACCCGATCGTCTAGCCTTCCGTCTTAAAGAGAGGGAATCATTACAGTTGATCGGTGCTCTGAACCGCGCCCAACAGGCTTATTACTTAGAAAAAGATCGGTTCACGACCAGCCTCAAAGCTACAGGTATGGGCATCAAACCCGATACTGAAGACTACCGTTATCGTCTCTTTGTCGCGCCCGATCGCTATCCTGCGGCCATGCAAGTAGCCTTACCAAAAACCTCCGATCTCGTAACATTTCTAGGACTGGTTTACGCTACAAAATTAGACGGACAATCAGCCACGATCGCAAAGCTCTGTGTCAGCGAAAAACCAGGAACCCCCATGCCCCTCTGGAGCGCGATCGACTACAAAAATCCTAAAAAAGGAGAGCCGATCGTCTGCCCATTCGGATTCATCCCCGTCAAGTAGTCACCCTTGCTCAGACCCCTCACCGTAAAATGACGGATAAACCTCACTCCCCCTGTAGAATTAATTTTTCCTTTAGAGTAATTGCTTCGGATATCACTAAAATGTAACTAAAATGTAACTAAAATGATTTGATAAGCTGAATCAGCCTGATTCTTACTTGAGCGACCTCTCAAAAAATCGATCGAATCATCATCGCTCAGCAAAAATAAGCCAAATCACTAAAGTCCTTTCCAGAATAGGATTTCAGCCATTTCGCTTACGCAGAATCGCGCAATTTCTTACGTAAAATTACATAAAATAGTTCTAGCGCCCTAGAAAGACTCCCGTATATCGACCATGGTTCAAACATCTCCCAAAACTGAGAATGAACCCAACGGTGATTGAGAGACTTACAAATGCTTGCAACCCAAACGACTAGCAATATCAGAACTCGTGGTATGGAACTCTTAACGACCTACCATCAAAAGCCCACCATTCGACTCCGTAATCAACTCGTTCAAATGAACGTTGGTCTAGTCCGCAAAATCGCCCATCGCATCAGCCACCAATGTGCTGAACCCTACGAAGATCTAGAACAAATCGGTTACCTCGGTCTTATCCGGGCGATCGAACGCTTCAACCCAAATCAAGGGTGCGCCTTCAGTTCCTTCGCAGTGCCCTACATTCGAGGTGAAATGCTTCACTTCCTTCGCGATCGAGCGGGTACTGTTAAGATTCCCCGTCGTTGGCAACAAATCAACAAAGAAGGCCAGCGTGTTCGTGAGACCCTATCCAATGAATTAGGCCGTCAACCCACGGATGACGAAGTGGCCCTTGAAATCGGTGTCACCGTCCAAGAATGGCGCGATAGCAAACTTGCCGCCAAAAATCGCCTGCCTTTGAGCCTAGACGCAACAATCTGTCAACAGCTTGATTCCCCAATGACCTTGGGAGACACCATTCCCGACGCTCGCTACCAAGAGCTACAAGGTTTAGAGGAAGATCGTCAACAGCTTCAAAGAGCACTCAATCAGCTTGAAGAAAAAACTCGTCAAGCGATCGAGTACGTTTTCTTACATGATCTTTCCCGTAAAGAAGTCGCTGAACGGATTGGTGTCAGCCCAATGACCGTCACTCGCCGCATCCATCGGGGTGTTCAGCAAATGGTCGCAACACTCAAGCCCCAAATGGCGCAAACTGATCCTTAATTTTTCTGTCTTTGGTTTATGAGTCGGACAAGTTGTTCGTAAGTCTACAAAACATCACTCTATTTCTAGAATTAATCATCGGGCCGTCTTAATTTAAATTAGAACGACCCGATTTTTTATGCGCTTTTTTTACACACTCAGCTTGGCTTGAAGAAAATTGACCCATTCGATCGCTGGATCAATAGTTACAAACGGAATTTGTATTAAATCGCCACCAGACAACGGCAGCAGTTCCACCGCAATCACCTGGCCCCGATCGGGTGGATCCACTATATCTACCACTACACCATCAACTCGAAGCTGAACCCCTTTTAAAGCCGTCAGATCCATTACTTGGCGATCTTCGATGCCCTTCCTCAGCGGTTTCCCCCAAGTCAACGTGCCCGATCGATAGCCAAGTGCCGCGTAAATATCGTACTTCGACTTCTCATATTGCAACGCCCAAGCGCCGTATCCCTGAACTTTTTGATACTCATTCCAGCCTGCCCAAGCCAAACCAAAAAAGATTGCTAAGAGTGGCAGCCATAATAATCCATGTACCATTTTGCCGATCCTTACGCCCGATGACTGGTATGTTATAGAGCAATTATGGGCGGTTGCGACCACATTCAGGATCTATAGATAGGATCACGAACGAAATGAAACGATGGATTTTGCTTTTTTGTTGTCTTGGGGCACTCGGATGGGCCACATCTCAATTTAGCGCAACCCTAACGCAAGGAACATTTGACAGCATCATCATCGACTTCCGAGAAGAAGTTGGGGATAGTCAGATTCAAGAAGCCATGGGTGAAGCCTCTAAGCTTTTAGATCTCACTCCTCGTCTCAATAGTGAATTTTCTGAAGACGATCATATTTTTGTGGTGCCAGGAAATCTTGAACTGTTCCAAAAACTGAAAAAATCAGGACTCGATCGCTACACCGAATCTCTAGAACCCAACTATATGTACAGCATTCCAGAAGCCAGTCAAATTCGCCTTCCCATTTTAGTTGAAAAAGCTGTAGAAGCTAAAAAAACAGATCAATCAATCAAAGCATCCGAAAAAAATTACCCGAACGATCCACTATTTCCTAAGCAATGGAATCTCCGTCAAATCAATATTGAGGAAGCATGGACAGTTAATAAAGGCAAAGGGTCAACAGTAGCGGTCATCGGCACGGGAATCAGTCGAGTCTCGGATTTAGAAAAGACGGACTTTGTGGGGGGGTATGACTTTATTAATGACAATGCTGATGCAACAGATGACCTTGGTCATGGCACCCACATCGCCGGGACAATTGCCCAATCGACTAATAATGGATTTGGGGCCGCTGGAATTGCGCCAGAAGCAAGCTTAATGCCCGTCAAGGTTCTCAGTACTGGTGGAAATGGGACCGTCGCCGATATTGCTGAAGGAATTCGCTATGCTGCCGATCGAAATGCCAGTGTGATTGCCTTGACGATGGTGGGCAATGGGAATAGTGTTTTTTTACAAAAGGCGATCGAATATGCTCACCGAAAAGGGGCCGTCATCATTGCTCCAGCAGGCAATAGTGGCCGCAGCGCTGTCGATTATCCTGCTCGGTATCGCTATGTTTTGGGGGTTTCGGCCTTAGATTCAAACGGCGAAAAGGCTCCCTATTCTAATGCTGGAGCAGGCGTGGATATTTCGGCTCCAGGAGGTCTGATTATCGGAGAAGATCCAGCGGGGGGAATTTTACAAAATACCTTCGATCGCAAAATGAAACTGTCTATTTTCGCTCCCTTCCAAGGTACTAGTATGGCCGTTCCTCATGTTGCCGGAGTGGCGGCGCTTCTCCATACATTGGGAGTAACGGATCCTGACGAAATCGGAACAGTGTTGACCCGATCGGCCCTAGTCCACAAACGGGATACACGGAATGACTTTGGGGCCGGAGCGCTTGATGCAGCCGCAGCCCTAAAACTCGCCCAACAGCCCACACGCCCCACCCCAAATTACTTCGATTGGGCACGCGATCGAGGCTATATTGATGGTCGGTTTTGGATAGATGAACAAGAAATTGCAGCCCCCTCAAAATTAGTAATAGCGGGATTGGCGATCGTAATAGCCCTAACTTTAAGCGGAATAGAACGGACGATCGCGTTTTGGTTGGGCCTGGGCTTCGGGAGCTGTGGCCTGTTTTTACTACGAGGAATTTATTTAATCGATGTCTCCCAGATTCCTTTTCGGATTTTGGGCAGTACGGTAGCGGAACTGGGCAGTTTATTTCAGGGCGATGAAGACCTTAATCCTATATCAGCAAGTTTTGCGCTACCCCTAATTTTCGGTTTAATTAGTTTACTTGTGCCACGATTCAAGCAACTCGCCATCGGATTAAGTCTCGGCATGACCGCTTCTCTCGCAATCTATACCGTAACCAATCCATCCTTGCACTGGCTGTCGAATGCTACTGTAGTAAAATTTTTTCTGGCATTCAATAGCCTTCTCTGTTGGGGATGGGCGAGGTACCTAGCATTACCTTGGACTGATTTTTTGACTGGAATAGTAGAACCTTGGCAACCAAAGACCTGGCGGCGATTGCTGAGAGGCGCAGGGCATTCTAAACCCAAACTACTTATCCCTCCTAGAAGGGTTGTAAGCTCCAAGCGGAAACAACCTAGAAACTAGAACTCACTCACTCAATTAACGTGAGAACAGCGGCTTTTCACGATTACCGATCGCAGCCGTGCCATCTCACTAGATAATAGAAGATATATTCACATTTCTTAACTTTTAATCAAGGGCAGGTATTGACCATGCTACGCAAACTTCCTCTTGCAATTCTTGGGCAAAGTTTAGGCGGTCTGATGACAACGGTTGGAGTCTATGCCTACGCAACCAATCAGCCGACGTTAAATTTGGCTTGTTTTTTTTATGGGATTCCCCTCTTACTGGGTGGCCTTGCGTTGAAAGCCGCAGAACTTAAGCCTGTTCCGATTAAAGTTGAGCCGTCGTCAGAAGTATTAGCTCTGCGCCCGGATCAAGCAACCAAGACTCAGCTTCAAATTTTTAATGATGTGACGCGCTATCGTTACGGCCAAGAGGCTCATTTGGATGCGGTGTTAAGTGCATTGGGAATGAGTCCAACGACAGACCATCGGCCTGTGATGAGTGGGATTTGGGAGACGCTAACGGGAGGTTTTTATACATTGGTGATGGAATTTGAGTCGCCTTTGATTGATTTAGAAACCTGGAAAGGAAAAGAGGACAAGATGACACGCTTTTTTGGGCCGGATGTGAAAGTCAAAGTTTCACCAAGTTCTAATAAAGAGGATTCAGTAGAAGTGGCGATCGTGACCTCGCCTGGGGAATGTGCTGATCTGGAATTTCAAACTGAAGCGCCAAATAAGCGAACATTCTTTATGTAAGGGCTGATTTAAGCGCTATTTCTCTAGACGAACGGCGTACCACTGAAGGTATTGCCCGATGCCCATGTCGAGTTCACAAACGGTATCCAGTAGCGATCGTACTTGATCCTCTGATGATTGCGATCGAAGATCATCGGGAATCAGGTCCGGCTGCTGTTGGAGTAAGGTTGTTAGTTTGGCTACGAGTTCTGTGGCCTCAAGCAACGTTTCGGGACGATCGGTCTCTAATACGATGTAGTGATCTTCGCTATACAAGCTGCTAGCCGTCATGATGATTCTCGATGAAGATTGTGGAATTTAAGGTCTAAACTAAAAATACCTCATGAAATCGCAACCTAAAGTCTGATTTGATGAGGTATTTAAAATGATTCATCGATCAGTGAGAGTTCTAAAACCGCTCACCGATCGACTCAATAAAAGACGAATCTTAGTTCTTTTTCATGCTCTCAGGAGTTGGCTTCACAGCTTCACCAGTTTTGTCAGGGGTTGCCTTCATAGGACTAGTTTTATCAGGGGTCGCCTTCATAGCGTCGCTAGTCTTGCCCGCCGCTTCCCCAGATTTCTTGCCCATTTCGCTAGTCGTACCTTTAACTTCCCCAGCTTTCTTTACATCGCCTGCTTTATTCGTCTCGCTCTTCATTTTGTCAGTCGGTGTAGCAGCTTTCGGCTGAGTAGTTGCAGGAGGCTTGGGTGCTGGTGCTTCAGGTGCTGGAGTTTCGCCACAAGCAGTCACAGAGAGCGCTACGATGAAACCTGTGGCAAGACCCAAAATATTCTTTTTCATGATTTAGTAAGACCTTAAGGTAGTTAGTTGAGGGTTGTGTGGTTTTGAGGAGCGCTCCTTTAACGACAATCGGTTTAAGGATACGAGGAAAACTGATTTTTATTACAAAAATTTTCAGCTAATCTCACTTTTTACAAAATCTGAATTACTCAGATCTGTCCATAAATTTGTCGCTTCGTATACGTGATGCATACTTTTTTATTGTAGCATTACACCTCTGTTGACGAGTCTTAACTACCTACGAATCATTCGCCAAGACTTTAAATCACTCCACTGGAACAAGCTTTTAAATATTTTTCAGCTACTTTTACTTAGGCGCTGCACGGCTTCGGCTACCAGAAGTTGATGTGCTTCGGCAAGAAATTTCGGGATCTCTTGGGCGAAGGGGCTGTTGGCTAGGAGTGGACGAAGTTGGTCGAGGTTGATTCCAGGGTCTAAACGAGATCCTGGGAACCAATGACTCGCGTTGCCTAAGAGGTTGTATCGGCCTTTTGCGTAATCGTGCATATCGTAAGCGAGGACTAGGTTTCGTAGCCAAAGGGTCATGGGGATGTTGAGCCGATCGGGCGTGTCTTCATTACGGGGTAAGCCTTTGTGCCAATTACGCCACCAGTCTTCGCCTAAAGCATCAATGCCAGCTTGATCGAGTTTTGCTAAGATTGGCAGCAAGACTTTATCAGCATTTTGAATTAGATCTAGGGTTTTGATATGTTCGTCGAAGTCGGTTGGGTTTGCCGCGCCAAGGCTTAGGGTGTGAACTTGAGGATGGCTGAGGCAAAACAAGTCATTGAACACCATGGGGCTGAGAGGCTGGCAGAGATCGACTAACTTTTGGGGTGGTTCGTAGAGTTTGCCGCCTTTGTCGCTGGGGCTGATGATGAATATACCCATGTCGTGATGAGTAGCGGCTTCGATCGCGTCCCAGTTAGTTTGATTAATGTAGTACCAGTGCAGATTTACGTAGTCGAATTGGTCGGTTTCGATCGCCTTCACAATCACATCCGTCGGGCCGTGGGTTGAAAATCCAATATGGCGAAGTTTGCCTTCCGCTTGCAATTTGCGGGCCACTTCTAGCAATCCGCCGGGGGCGAGACAGGTATCAAGGTGGCGGTCGAGATTGATGCCGTGAATCCCCAAGAGGTCGATATAGTCGAGATTTAGGAGTTTAAGGGAGTTGTGGAAAGTGTCGAGAAAATCTTTGGGGCTGTCTTTAACCACGACTTTGGTTTGGACAATTAATTGTTCACGCGGGATGTTGGGGAGGATTTTGCCGAGTTGGAGTTCGGAGGTGCCGTAGGCTCGGGCGGTCTCAATGTGGTTGATGCCCAGTTCTAGGGCACGGTGGATAATGGCTTCGAGATTTTTTTGGTTGGCTTCGGGGATGTCTTTTTCAGGCAGGTCGCTCCAAGAATGTTGGTAGCGCATTCCACCGCAGGAGAAGACAGGCATTTGTAGGTTGGTGCGTCCGAAGCGGCGGTATTGCATGGCGATTGTAATTTTTAGGTGGGATTAATTCTTATCATAGTGGGTAAGCCTTTTGAGCCGCTTGTAATAGCAGATAAGATTGATCTTTCGGCTATGGCCGTACTTAAAATTAATTTGCTAAAATC
>JANXNM010000597.1 GCA_025354065.1 Synechococcales cyanobacterium 340R_concoct_173_sub
TGGTGTAGACGATCACACCTTGGTTAAGCTCTTTGATGGCGTTGTCTTCAACCCTGACGATCCCCTCAGTTACCTGGATAGCGTGACGATTCACCGCGAAATCTGTATTGAAGAAATTGCGATCGATGAACCCGTCTTAAAACGAACCTCTCGCCCCCTAAAAACCGCCGCTTAAATTCATTATTCTCAATTCACCATTCTTCATTCCCAACCCATCCATGCAAACCTTGACTAGCCCGATCGAAGTGACTCAGAAAACGACCGATCAGCCTTTTTTACTGATTGATCAAGTCAGCAAAGTGTATCCGACCAAAACAGGTGACTACATTGTTCTTGATGGTGTAGACCTAAGCGTAAAGGAAGGTGAATTCGTCTGCGTAATCGGTCATTCGGGTTGTGGTAAATCTACCTTACTCGATATGGTTTCTGGCTTTAACACGCCGACTAGTGGCCAAGTTTTACTGAATGGCAAAGCGATTACTAAGCCCGGTCCCGATCGGATGGTGGTCTTTCAAAATTATTGTCTGCTGCCTTGGAAAACAGTTTACGAGAATGTTCACCTGGCGGTTAGTGCTGTTTTTCCTGAAAAGAGCAAAGCAGAAAAGGATGAAATTGTTCGATCGAATCTGCACATGGTGGGTCTGGATGAGGCGATCGATAAAAAGCCAGGTCAAATCTCGGGGGGGATGAAACAACGAGTTTCGATCGCCCGTGCGCTTTCCATTCGGCCTGAGATTCTAATTCTTGATGAACCCTTTGGTGCATTGGATGCAATCACTAAAGAAGAACTCCAAGAAGAATTACTCGACATTTGGGAAGAACATCGCATCACCGTGATGATGATTACTCATGACATTGATGAAGCGCTCTTCCTATGCGATCGACTTGTGATGATGAGTAATGGACCGTCAGCAAAAATTGGCGAAATCTTAGAAATCCCATTTGATCGACCTCGCGATCGGGCTGTGGTCATGGAAGACCCACGTTATATTAAATTGCGAAATCAAGCTCTAGATTTCCTTTACAACCGTTTTGCACACCACGAAGACTAAAAAAGTATTCAAATTCGATCGATTCTTTTAATCATAGAAGGCAGTAATTTCATTGTTTGGAGTTACTGCTTTTTTATTTTAATATTCAACTCGATCGGTCAATTCTCGCCAAAGCATTCAAATGTGAACTCCTCACCCAAGACCTAACCGACGAGACTTTGAGCGTACTTCCAGATCGCATTA
>JANXNM010000629.1 GCA_025354065.1 Synechococcales cyanobacterium 340R_concoct_173_sub
CACTCATCACTGGGATAATTTTACTATATAAATCACAATATTGTGATGCTTGATCATTTGTTTTGATATATATTGGATTCCGTTTATGTTTGACGAGCGGCGATCGCCTTTAATTTCCTGAAAACTAAAACAGCAACTACACCAAACTCATCTCAAGGAGCGATCGCTGTATCCCACAAGTTACATTTGCAGGCTCACCACCGGGAATAGGAAATTCAAATCGTAACTTTTCCTATTCCCACGCTTGGTTAGTTTGAAATCAGGTCAAACAACATTTCGCCAATTCAAATCAGCATCGGGATCCTAAGAATTGGAGGTCAAATGATCAACCCGTATTACGCATTCCTGCTGCAATCCCGTTAATAGTCAACAGGGCACCTCGTAATAGTTCGCCTTTGCTATAGCGCGATCGGACCATACCACTGGCAGTACTGCTCTTGTGTTGCCGGAGTCGTTTCAACAACGATACTTGCAAGAATCCCAGCGGAACAATAGTCCCATTGCGCAACCTCACAGATCGTTGCAATTCTTTGTCGCCGTCCAGCAGTTTTTGATGGCCCGTAATCGTCAACACAACTGTGCGAGTGGTGTGATATTCAGCGGCGATCGTCTCAAACAACCGATCGAAACGTTCGCGATCGACCTCTGGAGAAAGCTGCTGAACATAATGCTGTGCGATTTGTAAATCAACTTTTGCCAGCGTCATTTCAACTTTGGAAATCACCATTTTAAAGAACGGCCATTTCGCATAGAAATATCGCATCAGCCGGAGATTTTCGGGCCGCTCATCCAGAAACTCTTGGAGCGCCGTCCCCACCCCGTACCAAGCGGGCAACAGAAAACGACTCTGCGTCCAGCTAAAGACCCAAGGGATCGCTCGCAAGCTTTCCAAGTCCTTTTTGCCGCCGCGCCTTGCTGGACGAGAACTGATTTGGAGTTGACTGATTTCCTCGATCGGAGTGACCTGATGGAAAAAGTCAATAAAATCTGGTTGTTCGTAAACCAGTTGGCGATAGTGAGTGCGGGATCGGGCCGCTAATTCCTCCATCAACGTATGCCAAGCCTGAATATCATCAAACTTGGTTCCCAACAAACTGCCTTGAATTACGGCTGTTGTGGCTGTTTCGAGGTTATAAAGCGCTAGCTCGGGCAGCGAATATTTCGACGCTAGCACTTCGCCTTGCTCCGTTATTTTTATTCGCCCGCGCATACTCTCGCCCGGTTGCGCCAAAATTGCTTCATAGGCCGGACCGCCGCCTCGTCCAACGGATCCACCACGACCATGGAAAATTCGCAACTCAACGCCATAGTTATAAGCAACCCGCTGAAGGGCTTGCTGAGCTTTGTGAATTTCCCAGTTACTGCTGAGAAATCCTGAATCTTTGTTGCTGTCGGAATAGCCCAACATCACTTCCTGGACTGGAATCGATCGCATTTCAGCTTCCGTTGCATCCGGCCCACCGGAGAGCATTTGACGATAAAACGGCAATTCAAACAATTCAGTCATCACGGCGGTGGCTTTCTGTAAATCTTCCACAGTTTCAAACAGAGGCACGGCTTGAAGGGTGGTCGTATTGTTTGTGGGATCGTAAAGGCCCGCTTCCTTGGCAAATAGCATGACTTCTAGCAAATCGCTCAATTCGTGGCTCATGCTAATCACATAAGACTTACAAATCCGATTGCCGAATTCACGCTGAATCGCTCGCACCATGCGGAAGGTCTCGATCGCTTCCTTGGTTCTGTCAGAAAATGGAAGTTCGCGGGGAATCAAGGGACGACGGGTTTGAATTTCTTGGCATAGAAAGGTGACCCGCTCGGCTTCGCTCATAGCGTTGTAAGACTTGGGCAAGATTTGGAGATACTCGACAATTTCCGCCACCGTATCGGAATGTCTGGTACTTTCTTGACGAATATCTAAATGAGTCAGCGTAAAGCCAAAAATTTCAACCTGGCAGATCAAATGCTCCAAATCTCGGCAGCTTAGTCCCGTTTCGTGAAGATTTCGCTGAATTAGCCGCAGTTCCTCTAAAAACTCTTCGCCCGATCGGTAATAGCCATGGAGATCCCACTCCGTATTTTCCGGCTGCTGCCAATCGCCATCAAACAAAATTTGGTTCCGATCGCGAGTATTCTCCAACCGTTTTTCCATGTAGGCCAGCTTCAAACGATAAGGTTCCTGACGATAACGAATCGAAAACTTGTCATACACCTCTGGAAGTTTAATCCGATCGGCTTCCAATGACTCTAATAAATCTGGCAGAACATCGCTCCAATGCAAACTCAAACTCAACAAATCCGTCAGCCGCTCAATCGACTGAAGATATTTCGCCAGCACCAGCTTTCGCTGATAACAAGCAGTTTGCCAGGTCACTTGCGGTGTTACGGAGGGGTTTCCATCCCGATCGCTGCCCACCCAAGACCCAAACCGACAAAAATCGTACTTGGGCAATCGCATTTCAGGGAACGAGGTCTGAAGCGATTGCTGGAGCCGGAGATACAAATTCGGCACCGCGTCAAACAATACTTCTTCAAAATAATGCAGTGTGTAATCTACTTCATCCAGCACCGTTGGTTTGAACTGGTGTAGCTCATCAGTGCGCCACCACAACCGAATCTCTTCAGTCAATCGATCGCGCCAAGACTTTGCCTCCCAAGAATCAGCACTCACATCAGGATTCATGTCTAAACGATCGAGTTCTCCCAAAATTGTGGAAATCCGACGTTGCTTATCTCGAATCGTATGACGCACAATTTCCGTTGGATGGGCGGTAAACACCAGCCACACTTCCAGTTGATCTAACAATTGTTGAACATGCTGGGCGGGGACATTCAACGATCGCAATCGAGGAAACAACCATTGGAATGTTCCCGTAACCCTGCGATTACTAGACCCGCTTTCGATCGGCGCGCTATTAGTAGTTCCATCAGACTCAAGACTATTACTAGAATGGGGAGTCTCGACCAACGATTGCGTTGTAGCCCAATACCCTTCCTTCACCTCAGTGGTCAATCGGCTTTCTTGAGCTGATCGGTAGAGTTGTTGTTGATCTCGCTGTTCGTAATGCTGTTCAACAATATTAATAATCTGAAAATAAAGGGCAAAGGCCCGAGCAGCACGAATCGCCTCATTCAATTCCAACTTTTCAACCAACGCCAACGCATTCGACTCAGCAGAATTAGCGGCCTGACCTTCAGGTGAACAAAGCTGAAGAAGCTGATTTAACAAATCCACTAAATCTTGGCCACAATCTTGACGCAAGACTGATTCCCAGAGATCTTCCACCATCTTCACGCGATGTCTCAGGAAGAGCGCAGAGGTCGTAGCGTCTTCTGATGACTCTAAAAAAGAATTCTCTAGGGCTGCGATCGGGGTCGCACATTCATCAGACGAAGGACGAGACACACTCATAGAAGGAAGGTTAGCTATCCATAAAAATCTGCCTTCATTATAATTGCCTACGGTAGCTTTATCTACTCCCCTCGCAGATGAGGATTATTTTGAGAATTATTTCCGATCATCGTTCACGTCATTTGGTTCTAGCGGAAAGGTCAAAATCGGCAGCCGATCGCCCCGAAAAAGCTCCTCACTCAACTCCCCCACCTCCAACGTCGCCCGAGCCATACCCCGAGTCGCCAGAATCAACGCAATTACCGGAATTGTCGTAACTGCAATCATCAAAGAAGTCATAGAGTCAGAAGTCATAGAGTCAGAAAGCATAGGACTTAAAAAATAGTTGTTCCTATAAAGCTTAAGTGATTTCCAAAAATCCAGAAGAGCAGAATCACCGCTAGATCTTGGCAGAACAGATCTCCATCGGATCGATCTCAGAAACAGGGTGTATCATCGGGCAAATTGCAACCCCATCTAGATTTCTAAAATTCTCAATTCTCAATTCCTCATTCTCAATTCCCTACCGCCATGCTGAACGTGCCTGAACGTCCCCCATCCAGCCCATCTAATAATGCATATTCCTCCCGATCGAAACGTCTCCTCGGAGCCTGGCTAGGTTCGGCTTTGGGGTGGACAGACGGACGAGTCCAAGTAAAGCAGCGAGGGAACGTACTCCATATATTGTGTGAAAGTCCGAGTGGTCCCGATCGTGCCAATCTCACTACCCGACTCCGATCAGCCCTAAATGCTGGAGGATTTTTGCCGCAGCTCACCCCAGAAGGCGCAATCATTCATCGGTTGGTTTTATACGGACGAGTGACGGAAGCGCTCAAACCAAGCTGGGGAGAAACATTTGAGCTAGAAATGGCTGAAAACGGAAATGAGAGCATTGCCCAGCAACTCAGCCGCCAGCTAAGTCTACAACTGAGTCAATACAATGTTGCCGTCCGAGTAAAACGTAAAGCGATCGATGAAACCGCAGCCTATCGGCTCTATGTCGTTTGCGAATCAGTTTACAGCCCTGATCCCAACGTAATCGCCGAACCCCTGGCCCAATGTCTACGATCGTTAACCCTTCGCGATTGTCAAGATGCTATTGTCTCTGGCCAAGTCAAAGGTGAGAGCGAACCGGACTGGATGTTACGAGTTGACTTAACGCCCGCCGACCATATGCTACGATCGCGAGCGCAATGGGGCGATGTGGTCGCCATGGAACGGTTGCTACAACCCCTATTAAATGATTGCTGTCAAGCCGTCACGGTCAAAATCGAAACCACCACGCTGCACATAGTTTGTCGTCACAATCAGGTTACGGTACCGCAGACCTACGCCATAAACCGGATTTCTGAGTTTCTAAACGAAGTCGCACCCCAAGGGATTCGCGGGGCCAGCATTTATGGCGTAGTGGGTTCTTCGGATGCAACGAAATCTCAAACCACAGAATGGACCCACTGGCTTGACCTACCTGCTATCGATCGCATCGACTTATCGCCCAGCCCGGAAGACCTGATCAAACGCGGGAATCTCACAGCGATCGGGCAGTTAATCACCCAACAACTCAATCCCGACCTCGACCAACAACTTGCCACAGGGGGAATTCGGGTACAGGTGCGACAACGCGAAGCCGTCCTGCACATCATGACCGATGCCCTGAAAATTCCCCCCCAGGACAAAATAGTTTCCCGGATCAAAGCCTATCTAACTCCCATGGGCATTGAAGGGGTCACTGAACTCTGCATTTACGGCAGACGGGCTGGACAACTCCAATCCAACTGGCAACAAGGATTAGTTGTGGGTCGATCGGCCAACCAACAGCGCCTTGTCCCCGAATCTGTCCCGGAATTTACGGCCTCCGATAGCTACGTCCAAGACCTAATGTCTCCGCCGGGAGAAATAGTATTTGTCCCCCGCCAGCCCGATCGCAACTGGGGCGAGCAGGTTGAAAAGATTCGCAATGGTGCGCAATGGATATTACTCAAAACCCCATTTTTTACCCCCGTCCGGGTCAATCAGCGGATCACCTCCACTGCCGACGAAAAGCTGGACGGTCGAATTGCGGTGGTCTGGGGATTGTTGGGGTTGTGCTTGATGATCGCGGGAGACTGGTCGATCGGGCTAATGTTACGATCGCAGGGATTAACCGATTTGGTCCGCCAAGAATTTACAGACAAGTCTGATCTCAAGTCAGAACCCGGATCATTGCCGTCCCTATCCTTGAATCGATCGGGCAGTGGCTCAGACAGCAGCGCCTTTAATTCATCAGAGTTTACCAGCGAAAAAAATATAGGCAAAGGCTCAAAAATAGCACCGCTTAAAGTTGTGCCATTCAAGATCTCTTCTAAACCCGCCAAATCTCTAAACTCAACCCCACTCATCGACCCCGGCCTAGACGCAAACCTACCCTCATCGCCCCTGCAACCCAAAGCTACCGTAGACCTGACCCGATCGCCTTACCCCACCCTAAACTCACCCCAACTAGACGAACGACTGGCTCTTTATCAACAATATGTCTCGGCCTACGGCGTACCCGATGTGCTCGTTGTTGGCAGTTCACGGGCATTGCGCGGCATCGATCCCTCGGCCCTCCAGGAAGACGTGACCCAACAGGGTAATGGC
Source organism: Synechococcales cyanobacterium 340R_concoct_173_sub (assembly GCA_025354065.1). Next base: position 6,008 of record JANXNM010000629.1, read on the forward strand.
AGCATACGCGTCTTTAATTTTGGGGTCAACGGAGCCACTGCCCAAGTGGTCGATCTTGTCCTAAGACGGCTAATAGCTCCCGACCAACTCCCAAAAACCATCGTCTGGGCGGATGGCGCACGGGCCTTTAACAGCGGACGCACCGACATTACCTATAACGCGATCGCCACTTCTGCTGGCTACCGAAAACTTCCCGAACAACCTATCTCACCTAAAACTCAAGAAACTCAAGCAGCCCCCACCAAACCCGAGGCTCCAAAATCCCTCATCGATCGCTACCGATCTTTAGAAGAAGTACTGCAAAGTTGGGTTAATGGCCTTTTGTCGGGAGGCCGCGATCGGGATAAGGTGATCAACCTAGCTCAGGAGAAAATCCTGGGTAATCCGATCGTACAACCAAAACCCAAGGACGAAACTACTCTTCCCAGCAACGAAGGCATGACTGATGTTAATGGCTTCCTCTCGCTTTCTAATCAATTTAATCCCGCTACGTATTATCAGAAATACAGCAAAGTTCCGGGCACCTTCGACAGCGATTATGACTCCTTTGGCCTGCAAGGAAAACAACAAGATGCACTGCGAAGTATCAGTAGCTTCACCCAAGCGCGAAAGATTTCTCTTGTGTTTGTTAACCTACCGCTCACTAGTGAATATTTGGACCCCAAACGATCGGAACATGAAGACGAATTTGCCCGATCGATGACCGAATCTGCCAATGAGTTGAAGTTCACGTACCTAGACTTATCTAGAGTTTTAGATCAACAAAATGCATTATTTTCTGACCCTAGTCACCTAAATCGCTATGGAGCTTACGTTGTGGCCCAGCGTTTGGCTAAAGATAGGCTTATGCCTTGGAGACGGAGCGATCGTAAAAATTAGTACCGCATCAACCTAAAACCTATGGATTCTAAAACCTATGGATTTGAAAACGTATTGACATTACCACCGCCAATATATCGCCCCGGCAACGGACGCGGAGCCGTGAATGGCTGTTCTGGTTGAATTGGAGCAAGGGGAACATTGGCACCGGGCAAAACTTGAGGCACAACGGGCGCGGCAATGGGTACGTTAACTGGAATAACTGTTCCCGGATTCACCGCAGGCGCAACCCCAGCATCGATCGGTAAGCCGTAAGGAGAAGGATTTGTTAACGTCGTGTAGGCATTGGGTATGAGTTGAGTGGTGCTAGTAGTGAGTCCAGTCGAGCCTTGATTTGGGGTTGTGGGTATGGGTAAGCCAGAGGTTGGGAGTCCAGTTGAGCCTTGATTTGGCATTTGAGGGAATTGGTTCCAAGATCCTACCGTGAGCGATGACGGCTGAGGAAAAGGATCGGGTTGCAGAGAAAACGGTGGTGTGGCTTGAGCTGTGCGAGTTCGATCGGTCGTCGTTCCAGTCGAATTCTGTAAGTTAGTCGAATTGGTGGAATTTGTTAAAGAATTGGTCGTCGGATCCAAAAAGTTAAGGGCTTGACCAACGCCCGGACCAGGGAAAGCATTAGTGCCTAAAAAGTTAGTACTAAGAGTCGAGGCTTGAGGCTTTCCAGTATCGATTTTTGGCGCAGCAGTTGGCAATGCGGTTGGCTGTACTGTAGACAAATTGCGGGTCGCCTTACTTAACAAAGATAAACTATCAATTTCTGCCCCGATCGCATCATTTTCTGCATTCTCCGCTTCATCCGCCGTCCGTTCCTCGCTGCCATTAATCCCCGTAAAAGACATCAACTCTGGATATTGCCACGCTGTCCAAGCAAACATTCCCATCATCCCAAGGGATAGCATTACAAGTCCAATACGAGGCTGAGCCAAAGGTTTCAATCGGGCAATCCAATATCGTGTTTGGGACATGGGGAGACGCTCAGGATGAGGACAACATTCAGAAATTTTAGGCTTAAGAAATTCTAGGGTGAATATAACTATAGCTAACGATAACGCTAAGGTTGCCGGAGCTGCAAGGGAAATCTCCTCCCATACGATACAACAGGGCAATCCTAAAATGGTTTTCTCTGCATCATAGAACGAATAATTTTGGTCCGCTTAGACACGATTCCGGTAGAATGCACCTGAAGTAAGTCGCGTCAGACGCATCGTATTCCCATGCAACGATGTCGTGTTTGAATGTCAATATGACTCAAATGTCGATATGACAATGCTAATGAAGTTAATGAATTGAGCTGTTCCGTGAGTGTAATGCAGTTGACTAACCCGATAGTGCCCGCTTCTCCTCTAATTCTAGATAGTTTACCCAGTCCTGCCCTGGCCGATGGTGCTTGCCCTCGTCGTGCCCGAATGCGGCTTGACTTGCTGCTGTTGGCAATCGAGGCATTAGATACATCAGGATCTGAGGCGATTTTGATGATCGTGCGGGAACTTGAACTTGATTCTGTTGTGCCCGATCGGGTGGCCCTGTGGCGAATGCGAAACACCAATTTTTTGCGCCGTGTCGCTCAACAGCAGCCCTTAACTCTAGTGGAAGGCAAGGCGATCGTTGTGGTGATTTGCTTCCTAGCCCGACGGCTCACGGGAGTGATTCGACAATATGTCCTGACCCAGCAGCAACTCATGGAGCAAGGGAAAGGCCCGGAAAACGATTTTTACTTAGCCTCCTATTTGGAACGGTTTCGGACTCATTTTAAAGCGCGCATGAATGTTAGCCGATCGGCAGAAATGGGCTACGGTGAACCCGATGCGGTCAATGCCTTGGCTTTGGAATTGCTTAGTCAATTGCTGTTTTGCACCGGAACCTCGGGAATGCAGCGTCTATGGATTAGCTTGTTTGATGGAGAAGTAGCATGACCAGAATTCAACGGCAATATAGCTTACCCAATTGCACCTTGCTCCTCGATGGCATGGATGATATAACTCAGACCAATGCCATGGATTTACGACCGATTATGGCGCTGCTTTTGAATGCAGAATGTCGTATTGGTAACGGATATGGAGATGTCGGTGGGGCATTGGTGGGCGGACGGGAGTTTTTTGAAAGCTTAGTGAACTCTGTTAGTCGCTATGCGCAAGAATTTTTGAGCGGCATTCACCTGCCGACCGATAAGCTTCAACTGGTGCAGATGAAACGATCGGGCCTTGACCAACATGAATTGAGCTATCAACCTAGCCCCGACGAGTCAAACCCCAACGCAAAACCCGAAAAACTCAACCTTAGCACCGTGCAGTTTTTCGACCTAGTTGAAGCTATAGATCAATTTGTCGCAGATACCCAAACCCTGCCTGCATTTTCGCTCAATTTATCCTCCGTCGCAAAGAAATTTGTACCTCGGGCCGCCATGGGTAAACAAGCCGTACCCGCCGCCATCGGGCTTTCAGGGTTAGCGATCGCGGCCTTAGCAATGTTCAGCCTACCCATCCCAACGGTAAAACAACCGGAAACTCTGCGCGCTGGAGCCAATTCGGGATTGCAGAGTACACCGCCCAATCCCGTTGCCAGCACGCCGCCTAGTCCAACAATCAATCCTGCCGCCAGTCCAAGTGCAAACCCAAGCGCTAACTCTGATGCTGACAGCAAAAAAATTAAAACAGACCTGACAACCCCGATCGCCATTACTGATCCAGCAGAAATAGATCGGCTAAAGCAGCAGCTAAAGGGCAACGTCATGGATAAACTGAAACAGGAATCCAAATTCTCAGAACCCTTGGTGTACCGCGTCAGTGTCGGTAAAGATGGCCAAATGGTTGGATACAAACCGGAAAGCGATCTGGCCGCTAAGGAAAAAGGTCAAACCCCGCTCCCCGACCTATTACTAAATGCGGCTACCGACAAAAAACCCGAAGCTCTAGCCAACTATCGCATTACATTCCAGACCTCTGGACGGGTTGATGTGGTGCCGTGGAGTGAGGAAACCTCTGCCATTAGTGCGCCGAATACTCCGATCGCATCTGCCAGCTCATACCCAACGATCCAGCCCAGCCCAGCCCCAACCACAGACTCAAAACAGGAAATAACTGACAGCGTAGCCCTAGACGCATTGCAACCCAAACTCTACGAGCAAATCGACAAAGCATGGCAGGCCAATCCCGCCTTCAATGAAGACCTGCGTTATCGAGTTCAGGTCAGCCGTGAAGGTACAATCGTCGGCTACACCTCGGAAAACAAGGCCGCCCGCGACTACGAAAACGAGATTCCTCTTCCAAAACTGAGTCAGGGAAAATCGGGCAATCCAACTGCCGATGGCACTGCGTCGTTCAAGGTGGTATTTCAGCCCAGTGGGAAGCTAGAAATTAATCCTTGGTTTGGGTATAACAAGCCATAGACTCCATACTCACCTGTCTTGCTTATTTCGCTAATCGTTTTAAATCGTTATGGACGAAAACCCGCCCCAGTTGCAAACTCTAGACCTACCCACCGAGGTCATACTCCAAGCGTCTTCCACGTCATTGGGAAAGATCTATTTGGACTGGATGCCTCAGCCGGGAGCCTATTTAGATATGGCCGGGGCAACCTATGCGGTCTTAGAGCGACGACATCGCTACCAGCTGCAAGCCGGAAAATATCGCCTCCAAACCATTGCCCTGTATGTTCAAGAACGCGATCGGCCTACGGAGCAAACCCTAATTGAGGGGCGTTGGGTGATTGGGGATGCAAGTTGTGTTTTTAATGCCCGATCGGAACTCCTGCGTTGTGGAATTGAACCCGTCGGACCCTGTAGCAACTGTCATCATTACGAGCCACGAGGAAATTAACCATAAAAATTAGAAATAGAAGTTGGAATAAGCGCAGTAGCGAATCATGCTATAAGTGATGAGGTTTTGTAACAAGTTCTCATAAAACGTTGGATATTAGGCGTTGAGTTTCAATGATTCATCTCTGATATTGGGTATTGACAGCGTGTTTTTGGGTATTTGATTTAAGAACTCTAATGCGATCTAATCTTCGGAGTAGTGAATGACTGCGACAATTAACCCTGGAAAATTTCCCGCCGATCCTGCTAATGCGGTAACTACTCTGCATCTACGGGATATTGTTAAATCAATTCCCCGTGAATATTTTCAGAAAAATGCCGTTAAAGCTTGGACTCAAGTTGCAATTACTTTAGTATCTGTGACTCTGAGCTATGTTGCTTTAGCCTACTCCCCTTGGTTTCTATTGCCGTTTGCTTGGTTCTTAACGGGGACTGCACTAACAGGCTTTTTTGTGATTGGGCATGACTGTGGCCACCGATCGTTTGCTAAGCGTAAATGGGTGAATGATGTCGTCGGGCATTTGGCCTTTTTACCCTTGCTTTACCCCTTCCATAGCTGGCGCTTTCTCCATGATAAGCATCACAATCACACCAATAAAATGGATGTGGACAATGCTTGGCAACCGCTGCGTCCTGAACTTTACGAAGCCTCAGATATTGTACGCAAAGTTGGCTATAAATTAGTCCGTGGGAATTTCTGGTGGATTGGATCGGTATTTCACTGGGCCTTGATTCATTTTGACCTCAGCAACTACCATCCTCGCGATCGGGCAAAAGCAAACTTCTCAAATTGGTTTGTAATTGCGGCTGGATTAATTTTCTTACCTTTGTTAACCTATTACCTTGGTCCTTGGGCATTGGTTAAGTTTTGGATTATGCCTTGGTTGGGGTATCACTTTTGGATGAGCACCTTCACCATTGTTCACCACACCTTGCCAGAAATCGAATTCCAAGAACCTCATGTTTGGGATGCGGCAAAAGCCCAATTGTTTGGGACTGTGCATTGTGAATATCCCGCTGGCGTTGAATTCCTATGCCATCACATCAATGTTCATATTCCTCATCACGTTTCCGTTGCAATTCCGTCCTATAACCTTCGGGCTGTACATAACCATTTAAAGTCCATTTGGGGCGACGATATGGTAATTCGGAATTTCGATTTGAAACTAGTGAAACAGATTACGCAAGAATGTCATCTCTATCATGAAGATCGGTTCTATCAAAGCTTTAATGAGTTTGATGCAACTAAGGGTTAGGTTCTAAATACTTGACTATTAAGGCGCGATCGTAAGACTGAACTTACGATCGCGGTTTTGTTTTAATATTGAATATTTAGATGGAAAACATGAATATTTGGATGCATAGACTAGACTAAAGGCAAAGTGATGTTGTTGATAAGTTCCCCTGACATTGACTCCCAGAGGCCATTCCTATGAAATTGTTGAGATCCCGATGGTCGTTCGTTGCGATCGTTCTTATTTCAATTTGTTTGTTAACAGGCGGATTTTGGTGGTGGAACCGAGGTACTGACCCATCGGCACTCCGCAACACCGAAGGCCATCTTGCCTTAGGAAATCCCAGTAATGCCAACCGCGATGAAAACAACTATTTATTAATCAAGACACAATACATTACGTCCTATAACAATACTAAACACATTCCAAATTGGGTAAGTTGGAAATTGACCGTGAACGATATTGGTACAGTTCCCCGTCGTAATGATTTTGCGCAGGATGAAACCTTACCAAAAGGTTGGCAGCGAGTTAAATCAACCGACTATTCGGGTAGCGGTTACGATCGTGGTCATATGTGTCCTGCTGCCGATCGGAGTGCTAATGTCGAGGACAATACGGCAACATTCATTCTGACTAACATCATTCCTCAAGCCCGAGATAATAATCAAGGTCCATGGGCAAAACTGGAAGACTACACTCGCGATCAAGTCAAGCTCGGACAAGAGGCTTATATTGTCTCAGGTGGCTATGGTCAAAAAGGGGTTCTCTCAAAAGGCAAGATTGCGATTCCGGCTCATACTTGGAAAGTAATTGTATTTGCAGAACCTGGCAGTAGAGGGGCGGCTAGTGTGACGGAGAAAACCAAGATCATTGCTGTTGATTTGCCCAATGACGAAGGTATCAAACAAAATAAATGGCAGCAATATCAAACAACTGTTAGAGATCTAGAACAAAAAACAGGGTATGACTTTCTAAATACTGTTTCCAAGCAACTTCAAGACAAATTGGAAATCAAACAATAGATCTTGAGATTTTGCAAACACCGATTACATCTTGGAGACTAGATCGTACAGGCTGCATCTTGAGGCCGATCGCCTGTAATCTATGCTGTACTCTATAAATAAGTTCTTTTAGGTTTTGGTTCGCAATATGGAAGTCATCCCGGCAATTGATTTATTGGGCGGCAACTGTGTTCGGTTGTATCAGGGCGATTACGATCGATCTGAAGTGTTTGGAAAGGATCCAGTTTCCATGGCTAAACAATGGGAAGAGCAAGGCGCAACTCGGCTTCATCTTGTGGATCTAGATGGTGCAAAAGATGGTGAACTCGTCAATCTTCCGGTAATTGCTAAAATTGTTGAAGCGTTGAATATTCCCGTACAAGTGGGGGGTGGATTGCGCGATCGCAGCCGAGTGTCACAGCTTTTAGGATTGGGGGTGCGAAGTGCAATTTTAGGCACCATAGCAGTCGAGAATCCTGACCTTGTAGGTGAATTGTGCAATGAATTTCCCGGACAAATCATTGTGGGGATTGATGCCCGAAATGGCAAAGTTGCGACTAAAGGCTGGCTCGAAACATCCGAAGTCGAAGCCGTTGAATTGGCTGAACGAATGGCAAAATTCGGTGCTGCTGCCATAATTTATACTGATATTTACCGCGATGGCACCATGGAAGGTCCAAACCTAGACGCACTGCGGGAATTGGCTCAGAAAATCACTATTCCTGTAATTGCATCAGGCGGCGTGAGTTCCGTGACCGATTTGTTGAGCTTGCTGAGTTTGGAAAGCATTGGGGTGACGGGTGCGATCGTGGGCCGTGCCATCTATACGGGTGATGTGGTGCTGAAGGAAGCCATTCGTGCGGTGGGGAACGGTCGTTGGCAGGATGTCCCGCTAGACTTGGGACAAAGCGCCATTTGTTAATGAATTGGTTAACGTGAGGGTGTAATTCATAAATGGGTAGTGCTAAACAAGTAAGACTCTAAAACAACGACTGTACAACTGTTATGGGCATATATCTATACGTTGGATACCTTAAGCATACAGGCTGCTTTTAGCAAATAATGCATCTTATAGCAATAGGAAAATAAAAGCGCTTGCAAATCAATCCTGATCTTATAGCTAGGTTATCTATCGCCGCTGATTTGATCCGTTAGACCGACCTAAGAGCTTGTTGCTGGATGGGAATCTGAATCACAAATTCTGTTCCTTGATTGGAATTGGAGACGCATTCTAGTCTGCCACCATGCTTTTCAACAATAATTTGGTAGCTGATGGACAGTCCCATGCCCGTTCCTTTACCGATCGGCTTGGTGGTAAAGAAGGGGTCAAAAATCCGTTCCCTCACTTTTTCAGGAATACCGGGACCATTATCAAGGATCCTAATTTCTACCCAGTGCCGATCGACTAGGCCTGTCCGAATTGTGATCTGACTGGGATTATCTTTGATGTCTTGAACGGTTCGTATTGCATTGGCTTCTTCCAGCGCATCGATCGCGTTCGACAAAATATTCATTAACACTTGATTAAGTCGTCCAGGATAGCACTCTAGTAACGGCAACTTAGCATAATTCTGAATTACCTTAATAGATGGACGTTCAGACCGCGATTTCAGGCGATGTTGCAGAATCATTAAGGTGCTATCAATTCCCTCATGAAGCTCCACTGCTTTAAACTCCGCCTCATCCATCCTTGAGAAGTTGCGTAGAGACAGAACAATTTGGCGAATGCGATTAGTGCCTATTTTCATTGAGGCAAGGATTTTATCAAGATCCTGCTGTAAAAATGGCAGATCGATTTCTTCTGCCTTTTCTTGTAGTTCAGCGATCGGATCTGGGTAGTGTTTCTGGTAGAGTTCCACCAAGCTCAACAAATCCTGGGCATAGGTTTGCACATGGCTTAAGTTTCCGTGAATGAAACCGACCGGATTATTAATTTCATGGGCAACGCCAGCCACCAGTTGGCCTAAACTAGACATCTTTTCACTTTGGACAACCTGTAGTTGAAGGTTTTTTAACTCCTGAAAAGCTTGTTGGAGGTTTTGGGCTTGCTGCTTGAGCAGAGCTTCAGATTCACGCAATTGCTGGGCTTGTAGATGGGCTTTCAGGGCACTCTCCTCAGACTCTTTGTATAGGTCTGATTGTTGAATGGCAATGCCTAGCTGAATGGCTAGCCGGGATAGTAAATTACCTTCATCCTCTTTCCAAACTCTTGGGTGACTGCATTGATGGACAATCAGCATCCCCCAGAGCTGATCGCACACCATAATCGGCACAGTCAGATTAGCCTGTACCCGCAGTCGTTGCAAAAACTCAAGATGATTGGGGTCTAACCCGGCTTCTAGGATGTTGTTAATTGCCCTGATCCTGCCATTTCGGTATAGCTCTAGACATTCTGTCGAAAAGCAGCTATCTACCGCTTCTCCTATGGTGGGAAGCCAGGGTTCAGCAACATCCTCAAGAACCACCCGTCCAAGCCAATTAGCATCGAACTGATAAATTACCGCTCGATCGGTTGCGAAAAGATTACGGACTTCACAGACTGCGGTTTGCAGGATCGTCGGTAAATCCAGAGATTGTCGAATCTGGTTTGAGAGACGATTTAAGAGTTCTTCCTGTGTTGCTAAGTCTCTGAACTTAGCCTCAGAATCTTTGAGGCAGTTTTCAATTCGCTTCAGGTCTGTGATCTCACTAAACGTACAGATCATCTGAGTTAAAGAGGTATCCGATAGATGCAAGGGAACCGCATTTACCAGCAGTGCGGTTGGGTTTTGGTGGATTGGGGATGCGCTGTAAACAATTGTATTCTGCACAGACTGTCTAGCGGCAATTTGCTGAAACACAGGTTGAAGCGACTGGAGAAGCTGATCTTCTGAAGAGTCGGGAGAGGATGAATCCAGATTGTTGTTGACCGTTCTATCCCACAATTGTTGCAATTCTGCGGTGCTGGAAAGATGTAATAGGTCAAGAACGGC
>JANXNM010000636.1 GCA_025354065.1 Synechococcales cyanobacterium 340R_concoct_173_sub
GACTCATAGCTGAACCAAAACCTTTTGAATTCCCACAAATTCCATTGGTTCACTGCTGACTTCTTCAAACTCTAGACAAAGCTCGATCGCTTCTTGAATGCGTTCCATGAGTTCATCTAGTGATTTTGCCTGAGTGTGACAACCACGCAGACTGGGGACAGAGGCAACAAAATAGCCATCATTATCTCGTTCAATTACGACATTAAATTCTTTGGTCATAAGTCAACAACTGTGAGCTATGCGTATTACTATTCACTATATCGCATTCGATCGCTTGCTCCCATCCGAAAACCGATCGCACAAATATTTTATACCGATCGCCTCAATTCCCGATCGGAGTTCTCGATCGATCGTTACCTCAAACGGAATTGGTGACTAAAACCTATCGATTGAAGAAGCTGTTGGAGTTGTTGGATTGTTTAAAGAGTGAGACTTACCAATATCTTCAACGAGAGTGATTTTTGCATTCTCAGTTCATCATTCTCTCACGTAGCTGACTTAGTTCCTGCCGTTTCGCTTGAGTAATCGGATGCGTGGAGCCGAGGGCTTTTTCGAGAAGGGGAAGGGCTTGAAGAATAGCATTCTCTTTGACCAAATATACTTTCTGACGAGCAGATTGAAAATTCGTCTTCAATATTTTAGTATGCTCATGTTCAGACCCAAGAATTTCTTCAAAAATATCAACGGCTTGTTCATATAATGGCAATGCTTTATCGTACTTACCCATTGAATAGTGCAAGTTTGCTAAATCATTCAGGCTCATTGCAGTATCAGAATGATGATCGCCCAGTTCTATTTGTTTAATTCCCAAGACTTGCTCGTATAGTGGTAATGCTTGCTCATACTTACCCATTGAATAGTATAAGTTTGCCAAATCATTCATACTCGTTGCAGTATCGGCTTGTTCATCGTCCATCTTCTCCCGTAAGCTTCGCAAATTCTCTTGTCCCGCTTTAGTGTTCGGATGTTCCGACCCAAGAACTTCTTCAAGAATATCAACGGCATCTTCAAACAACGGCAATGCCCGATCGTACTGTCCCATCGATGAGTACAATCCTGCCAAATTATTCAGACTCGTTGCGGTATCGGGATGTCGATCGCCTAACTCCGATTTCCTGATTTCCAATGCATCTTCAAACAACGGCAATGCCCGATCGTACTGTCCCATCGATTTGTACAAGTATGCCAAATTATTCAGACTCCCTGCGGTATCGGGATGTCGATCGCCTAACTCCGATTTACAGATTTCCAATGCATCTTCATACAACGGCAATGCCCGATCGTACTGTCCCATCGATCTGTATAGTTCTGCCAAATTATTCAGACTCGCTGCGGTAGAGGGAT
>JANXNM010000640.1 GCA_025354065.1 Synechococcales cyanobacterium 340R_concoct_173_sub
TGCTTTTTTGTGATGCAGCTTGCGCCGGGAAGCTTTTTGGATACCTTGAAGGAAAACCCAAAAATTTCGCCCCAACGCATCGCAGAATATAAGGAACGCTTTGGTCTCGATAAATCAGCGATCGAACAGTATTTTCTATGGTTGACGCGCATTGTCACCCAAGGCGATTTTGGTCAGAGTTTTGTCTACGAACGCCCCGTAGTAACGCTTCTTTGGGAGCGGGTTCCGGCAACATTACTATTATCGATTAGTTCGCTTGTGGTGACGTGGGCACTGGGGATTCCCTTGGGGATTTGGGCGGCGGTGAAACGATCGCAACTGGCCGATAAGGTCTTGAGTGCCTTGAGCTATTTAGGTCAGGGATTGCCCAGTATTATTTCGGGCTTATTGCTATTGGCCTTTGCCCAAGCGACCTCGCCCCTATTTCCCGTTGGCGACATGACTAGTATTGACCACGAAGAGCTGGGATTCTTCGGCAAACTACTAGACATTGGCTGGCATTTAATCTTGCCCACGATCGCCCTCAGCATCACCGGAATTGCAGGATTGCAGCGTCTCATGCGGGGTGAAATGCTTGATGTAAAGCGTCAGGACTATATTCAGACGGCTCGCGCGAAGGGATTGCCGGAAATGCGAGTAATTATGACCCATGCCTTTCGTAATGCCCTAAATCCGATGATTACTCTGTTGGGGTTTGAATTTGCCTCGCTGTTGGGGGGGGCTTTTATTACCGAAAATTTATTTAATTGGCCGGGTCTCGGACGCTTAATTTTACAAGCCTTGCAAGCCAAAGATACCTACATGGTGATGGCCAGTTTGATGATGGGGGCAGTGATGCTGATTGTTGGTAATCTTTTGGCCGACATACTATTGAAATTTGTCGATCCACGAATTCAACTCGGCGAGGATAGTTAACCCATGGTTCAACAATGGTACGTTCTGCGATCGCGCGCTGATGGTCAATATCTTGTCGCTCGACTCCGCCCTGATCCGGATCAGCCCCCTCATCCTTATTTGATTTTATTTTCAGAACATGCCGACGCACTTACTTATCTGAACCGTCAAGCTCCTGACTTAGCGCCACAGTTTGCCGTCGAATCTCTTACCCAGCCTCAGCTTCCGGGGTTGATTAAACGCTGGTCCTATGTCGGAATTGCGATCGTTGAGGATGCCTGGATCCCAACATTAAAGTTCGTGACTCTCTAAACTTCGAGTCTCCAGCAACACAGTCTCCAGCGTCCAAAAAACCTTAAAACAAAACCCGCTCAATCCTAGGACTAAACGGGTTCTGTTTTTGGAACGGAGAGAGAGGGATTCGAACCCTCGTTGAAGTTACCCCCAAACAGCATTTCCAATGCTGCGCCTTCAACCACTCGGCCATCTCTCCAGGCCATCCGAGTCAGGTAAAACAAATTACCTCACTGAAAAAACATAGTAGCAGACATCCCGGCATAATGGATAGAGCTAATCTAAAACTTTCCTCCACGGGCGATCGGTCCGTTTTTCCTATGCCCCAAAAACCCTCAACCGCTCCCGTTAAAATTCACACCGTTCGGATTCACAATCGCCAAACTGGAATCACTCATGAACTCCAAGTTCCCAGCGATCGGTATATCCTTCATTGTGTCGAAAACCAAGGTGTAGACCTGCCCTTTTCCTGTCGAAACGGAGCCTGTACTGCCTGTGCTGTTCGAGTGCAGTCCGGTGATTTACGACAACCGGAAGCCATGGGACTTTCGCCAGAACTCCAAAGCATGGGATATGCGCTGCTCTGTGTCAGCTATGCTCAGTCTGATTTGGAGGTGGAAACCCAAGATGAAGATGAGGTGTATGTGCTTCAGTTTGGTCGAAATTTTGGACGAGGCAAGGTTCGATTTGGGTTGCCGTTGGAGGATGATTAGAAAATTGAGAATTTTGATCTATTTTGACGATCGGATGTAATTTTTTAGGGTTGATTATGACTTCTGACGACCTCGCTCGCTATCTTGATATTGCAACGATCGCAGCCCAAGCGGGAGGCAAAGAACTTCAGCATTATTGGGGCAATTTGAAGAGCAGTGATGTTCAGGAAAAACGCCCCGGCGATCTGGTGACAGAAGCGGATAAAGCGGCTGAAAAAGCAGTTCTGACTGTCCTTCAGCGTCACGTCTCAGACCATTCGATTTTGGCGGAAGAATCGGGGATGCAGGGCGATTGGGATGCGGAATATCTGTGGGCGATCGATCCCTTGGATGGCACGACAAATTATGCTCATCAATATCCTTGCTTTGCGGTTTCGGTGGGCCTGCTCCACAAAGGAATTCCGATCGTTGGCGTAGTTTACAATCCCATTCACAATGAGCTTTACAGCGCCGCTAAAGGACTCGGGGCCACCTGCAACAACTTGCCTATTCACGTTTCTAAAACGGAATGTCTGGCTAAAAGTATCTTAGTGACGGGCTTTGCTTACGATCGTCGCACCACTCCCGATAATAACTACGCCGAATTTTGTCATCTCACCCACAAGACCCAAGGGGTTCGTCGAGACGGTGCCGCATCCCTTGACTTGGCCTATGTCGCCTGTGGACGAATCGATGGCTATTGGGAACGAGGACTCTCGCCGTGGGATATTGCAGCGGGCATTGTGATTGTGCAGGAAGCGGGTGGGTATGTAACGGGTTATGATCAATCGGTTTTTGAGATCCGATCCGATCGGATTTTAGCCACCAATGGCACGCTGCACCGAGAACTTAGTGATGAACTCATGACTATTCGCCCACTGGACCTTAACTTTGGAGAGGCTTGATTTTTTGATCGGGAGATAATGAAAAACAAGATTAAAGCACAAACTTTTCAGAATCGATCGGCAAAGTGTGGATGAACTGATTACACTTTAGATGAAGCATCGATAAAGTTAGCTGACACTTTTAAATCCACAGCAGTCAGTCGATCGGTTAACCAATCGTGCTTTAAGCCTCAAAGACCAAAAGACGAATCCCTAGACTCATTCACGTAGGACAAAGACGCATGGCTTTTCAGATTCAGCGAGGACTATTTTCGAGTGAGTTTGTCGATTATTACGCTCTGTTAGGGATGCCACTGTTTGCTGATGGCAAAGATGTCCGAAAAAGGTACCTAAAAATCGCTCGCCTCCTCCATCCCGACAGATCCATCCTTGCGTCTAGCGACAAACAATTTGCCGAACAACTCCTCTCCAAGCTGATCAACCCCGCATGGGAATGTCTGGTTCAGGAAAAATCTAAAATTGAGTACGACTTACTGCTAAAGCTCAAAGCCAAAGAAGCCGCTGGAAACTCAAATTCAACCGAAGGACTCAGCTCCATCGCCCAAGCCCTACTTGACACCGCAGATGTGGAATCGGAATACCGGGCCTTAATGCAGAGCCTCGCAACCAAGCAATTTGAGCATCTGTCCCAATTCGAAGAAGTCACCGCCCAAATCAGTGAATTAAATCTGGTCTATCTAATTAAAACCGAAGGCAGTTGGCCCCCAGGGGGTGCGCCTATGAAGTCTGCCAGTAGCCACACAAGTAGTGTAAGTGCACCCGATACATCAGCCACTACAGATCTATCGTCAATAAATCCCTACGCGGCCCGTCAGTCACTAGCGGATCCGTACTTCAATCGCGCCGAAATCGCATTCAAACGTCAAAATTATCCCCAAGCCATTTTAGAATTACGAGATGCGCTCAAGCTTGAACCCGATAATGGTCGTTCCCATAGTTTGTTGGGAATGGTGTATTTGGAGCAAAAACAAGGTACGATGGCGCGGATTCATTTTGATAAAGCCCTGAGCTTGAATGCCTCGGATGCCATGGCTCTAGAGGGCAAACAGATGCTTCAAAAGATGACCTCAAAATCATCTAGTGTTGCAACTGCCAAAGGAAGCACGAATGCGAAAGATGGCGGCAAGTCACCAGGCCTGTTTGGCGGATTGTTTGGAAAGAAAAAATAATGGTTTATCAGCCGCCCTCTGGGGCCAGAGATCTATTGCCGCTTGATGTGGCACAGAAAAGTTGGATTGAAGATCGGCTTCAGCAGGTTTTACATCGCTGGGGCTATCATCGCATCATCACCTCGACTCTAGAGCGGATGGATACGTTGATGGCGGGTGGGGCGATCGCGTCTCAGCAAATCCTACAAATCCAAAGTAGCGATGAAGTGTTGGGGCTACGGCCTGAATTTACGGCATCTATTGCCCGAACTGCGGTGATGCGGCTTTCGGATAAGAGCTATCCGTCTCGTCTTTATTACAATGCGAATGTCTTTCGTCGTCCCCAAGAAGGTAGCCACAGCACTCAGCAAGAATCCTATCAGGCGGGAGTCGAGTTGCTCGGGGGCGGTGGGGTTTTGGCGGATGGGGAAATTTTGCTGTTGGTGATGGATTGTTTGAATGGGATTGGTCTGGCCGATCGGTGGCAAATGGTTTTGGGGGATGCGGGATTAACCCGATCGCTCCTGTGGGAATTTCCGAAGCCATTGCGGGGGAAGGTTCGTTATGCGTTAGCCCATCTCGATCGGGTTGCTCTGGAAACCATGCCGATGGACGACGATTTGCGATCGCGGGCTTTGCAAATTTTGGACTTGCGGGG
>JANXNM010000335.1 GCA_025354065.1 Synechococcales cyanobacterium 340R_concoct_173_sub
ATCAAACGGTTCTGCGCTGTCGTTCGGGGATCCCCCCAGATTGCTTAGGGGTTCGCTGTTTGCGTCTATGGGACAACGCGATAAAGTATTAAGGTATCGTCCAAGGTGCTGCGGCGCTGTTATGAGGCTTGTTATGAGACGCTCCTTTCAAAACTTTATAAAACCGATCGTCAGTTCTATTGTGGCGATCGCTCTCTTTGTTACTCTTTGGGTCGGCAGTCCAGCTCCAGCAGATGCTGCATCCTACGGCGGACGAATGGGCGGTGGCTCCTTCCGATCGGCCCCTCGTAGCTACAGCGCTCCCCGATCGGGTGGCGGATACAGTGGTGGCGGATATAATCGTGGCTATGGTGGTGGCATGGGCGGCGGCAGTAGCTTTTTCTTCTTTCCTTCGCCATGGATGTTCTTTGGCGGCGGGGGCGGCGGCGGAATACTGTCCTTACTGGTATTGGCAGCATTAGCTAGTACGGCGGTGCAAGCATTCCAGCGATTCCAAGGTCAGGACGACGGTTCGGACATAGGTTTAAAATCGTCTAAGGTGTCGGTGGTGAAGTTGCAAGTGGGTCTTTTGGCTGAGGCAAAGACCTTGCAAGAAGATCTCACCCGCATTGCCCAGAAAGCAAACACCGCCTCAAGTGCCGGATTAGCTCAAGCGCTTCAAGAGACCACACTATCTCTATTGCGTCATCCCGAATACTGGGCCTATGCAGGTAGTGAAAGCAAGCAATCCGCAATGTTAGCGGCAGAGTCCGAATTTAACCGGATGATTCTTTCAGAGCGTAGTAAGTTCTTAGGCGAGTCGGTGTCGAATGTGTCGGGCCAGCTGAAGCAGGCAAATGGAACGCTTACGGTGAATCCCGCAGGCGATTTAGTCGAACAGTCTGGTGAATATATTGTGGTCACGCTCTTGGTGGGCGCGGAAGGCAAAGTTGAACTTCCAGCTATCAATAGTGCAACTGATTTACGGGGTGCATTGAGTACTCTAGGGGCTGTGTCGAGCGATCGGCTCTTAACCTTAGAAGTATTGTGGCAACCCGGTTCCACCGATGGCGTTCTGACTAGCGACGATATGGTTGAGTACTATCCAACGCTGAAGCTTGTTTAGGATTCGGGGCTAGAGTTTTATCGGTTTAATGAAAAAGCCCTGTAGGATTAGTTGTCTTGCAGGGCTTTTTTAAATGGGGCTAATTAATATGAATTCGGAAAAAATTGGGGTCGCACTAATCGGAACTGGGTTTGGGCAGAAAGTTCACTTGCCTGCACTACGCGCCAATCCAAACATCGAAGTCGTCGCCGTCTATCATCGCGATCGCACTACTGCCGAAACGATCGCTCAAACCCACACTATTCCTCACGCTTACACCACAGTTCAGGGCACTATCAACCATCCAGACGTTCAAGCCGTCACGATCGCTACTCCACCTTTTTTGCATTACGACATAGCAAAGGCTGCACTGAAGGCTGGAAAACATATTCTTCTTGAAAAGCCAACAACACTGAACGCAACGGAAGCCCAAGAACTTTATGATCTGGCAACGGAAAAAAATCTGATGGCTGCGATGAATTTTGAGTTTCGGTATATTCCCACTTGGCAACGGCTTTCACAACTTTTAAGTGACGGCTATGTTGGCAATGTTCGCTATGCAAAAGTAGATTGGCTGGTGTCCAGCCGAGCCGACGCAAATCGTCCGTGGAATTGGTATGCCCAGAGTGATCTTGGCGGTGGTGCATTGGGCGCGATCGGATCCCATGCGTTTGATTATATTACTTGGCTACTCGGTGACATAAAACGTGTTTCCGCCAGACTTAGCACCTCTATTCTCCAGCGTCCCGATCCGTTCGACAACAATCAACTTAAACCCGTCACGGCGGACGACACTTGCAATATTTTATTAGAACTCAATCATCAAGTTCCAGTTCAAGTCTGTTTAAGCTCTGTGGCCATGCAAGGACGCGGGCATTTTATTGAGATTTACGGCGATCGTGGCACCCTAGTTCTTGGTAGCAATAATCAAAAAGACTATGTTCACGGGTTTAAACTTTTAGGTAGTCAAAATAACCAACCCCTTCAGGAACTTGTCATTCCTAGTTCATTAGAGTTTGCTAAAACTTACGATGATGGTCGAATTGCTCCGATCGCCCGTGTTGTTGATGCCTGGGTTCATGCCATTCAAACCGGAGAACCGATGTCGCCTTCTCTCAAGGATGGGGTTGTTTCTCAGCAGATCATGGACGCTTGCCATAGGTCGAATGATACCGATCGATGGGTGACCCTCTAAGGAATCAGCAATTCCAAATTTGAAATGAGCTTAGGTCATTCCAGTCGATCGGTGGACTTGTACAGAAGTTTTAACTAACGTGAGTTCGGGTTAAGCAGAAGCCAGTAAATTCTTCTCCATAGCGATTCCTGGCTTCTTGGGCTGATACGCTGTTTCATATTGCGTTTGAGTTTAGTCACCAGTTGGATGCCGACCTTTTCCAACAATTCCTTGAATAATTTTTGGGAGACATAACCCTTATCGGCATAAACCTTACCAAAAAGAGCTAAGGGAATCCAGATTTTGGTTGGTTGGTACCTCCAGACTATCTGTTTTGCCCCCTTTTTCCCTCTTTCCTTAACCCGAACTCACGTTAACTAAATGAAAACGCTCTGCGAGTCACCGGACAGCGATATTATTTACAGCAACACCGATCGCGTAAATCTCTGCTTTGTGTACACGCGCTTGCTAGGTTTCATTTGGTTCTGGTATTTGCAGATCTAGACAAATTTTACGTACTAGGAAATCATTGATTTCACGATGCCGTGGAACAGAAGACGATTTTTGAGCCGATCGATTAACATAGACTGTATGCTTACCACCTTCTCTCAGAAATTCACAGCTATGAGCTTCAAGATGACGAATTAAATCAATACGCTTCATGCGCCTATCAAGACAACAGATTCACGTATAACTTCTTGACCTTGAAGTTGCTCCTCGGAAAGGAAGCGATTAGTATCAAGGACCAACTCAATAGCTTCTTCTAGATTTGATCTGGCTTCCTCAATAGTATTACCTTGTGTATTGGCTCCGGGTAGTTCTTCAACAAAGCCAATATATCCTTCTGATACTTTCTTAAAAACCTTAGTTAATTGAAGGCGCATTATTAACCTCAAACGGCTGCAATTGTATTCAAGTATCATATCATCGTCCACATAATGAGGCTTTCTTAACTCATGACAGTTCTTCTTTAATTTCTGCCACGGACTGGCGCAAATTCTTAGAATCTGGATTAGAAGTTCTCACAACCCATTAAAAAAGCGATCGGGATTTGAGTTCCGATCGCCCTAATTCATTCAATTCATCTCAATCATCCAAACTCTAATAAGCATCTTGCAGCTCATAAAAATCAGGTGACACATAATCTTTCCGCAACGGATAGCCGACCCAATCCTCCGGCATCAAAATCCGCTTTAGACCCGGATGGCCCTCGTAAACAATGCCATACATATCAAAGGTCTCCCGCTCTTGCCAATCTGCACCCTTCCAAATCCAATACACAGAAGCGACCTTCGGATTTTCGCGGGGCAGAAATACCTTGAGGCGAACTTCCATCGGTTTTAGGCAATTATCTTCAATTTTGATCAGGTGATAAAAACTCACCAAATCACACCCCGGACCCGAATCATACCCGCCCTGACACTGAAGGCAATTGAACCCATAAGCGTAGAGCGCACTGGCAAACGGAACCAAAAAATCCGCTTCCACTTTGATCATTTCAATCCCTGACGCATCCAGCCCCAGAAATTCATGCTCAAACCCCTCACTCGTTAACCACTGAGACACCTCACCCGAGAGAGCGATCGCCCCAGTTTCTACCGCTTGTACCTGATCCGACATTACACCGCCTCCGATCGAACTGCTTCTAATTCAGCCACTTCCGGCACCGCAAAGCCCATCGCTTCCATCAATTCCGCTGGCGGCGCTTGACGACTGGCAGCTTGTAAATACTCACCCGTTACTTCAGCCTTAACCGCTTTTAGACTATGAGTGGTGCTGTAATACCGATGCACTTGGCGCTGGAACGCCCGTTCTTGCATCGACTCATTGGAGATTTTTTTACGCAACTTGATAATTGCATCAATGATTGCTTCAGGACGCGGCGGACATCCTGGCAAATACACATCCACGGGGATCAGCTTATCCACACCGCGCACTGCACTAGGCGAATCCACACTAAACATGCCGCCCGTAATCGTGCAAGCACCCATAGCAATCACATACTTCGGTTCGGGCATCTGCTCATAAAGCCGAACTAATGCGGGAGCCATTTTCATAGTAACAGTCCCCGCTGTGATAATTAAATCGGCTTGGCGAGGAGTCGATCGGGGCACGAGGCCAAACCGATCGAAGTCAAACCGCGAACCCAACAGCGCCGCAAATTCAATAAAGCAGCAAGCCGTACCATATAAAAGCGGCCAAAGACTGGAAAGCCTCGCCCAATTGTACAAATCATCAACCGTCGTCAACACAACATTTTCCGACAATTCCTGGGTCACTGCCGGACGATCGACCGGATTCATGATCACCGGATCAACGGCAACCTTATTACTTGTTTCAGAACTCATGACCATTCCAATGCTCCTTTGCGCCACGCATAGACCAATCCAATCACCAAAATTGTGATGAACACCAGGGCTTCGACAAAGGCCAACAATCCAAGTTGACTGAACGCCACCGCCCAGGGATACAGAAACACCGTTTCCACATCAAACACCACAAACACCAGCGCAAACATATAGTAGCGAATGTTGAACTGAATCCAAGCCCCGCCCATTGGCTCCATCCCCGACTCATAAGTCGTTCGGCGAACGGGTCCACGACGGCTCGGACGGACTAGCTTGGATGCCGTTAAGGCCAATACAGGCACAAATCCGCAAACCAGCAAGAAGCCAAGTAAATATTCATATCCGGTTAAAACAAACACTCTAGAGCCGCCTCGTCACAGGTTAAGACTTCAACAAAACAACAGGGAGTCCCGATCGTTTGCTCAAGCACAATGGGTGGATAAAATAGATGAATAGAGGATGAATAACTAAATTCATGCATCTGTATCCATCCTTTCTATTATAGTCAGTCCGAGTCTTCAAAATCGTCTTTCTCAGTTAATCCTTCCATGGAAGTTTCCAGCGCTACCGCATTGCATCTTACTGATACCTCAAAAGGATCTGAACCCCAACTGTGCGATAACCCAACGGTGTGATAACCCAACTATGTGATAATAAGTTCTGTTACAACGTCTAAGATTTCCCCATACTGACCATGAGTCAAGACCTCTCCCCTCAAACGCCCCCTGAAACTGATTCCGCTTTATTGGAATCCGCAACCTTGGGCGAAGACCCTACGCAAGTAACCATCGAAGTGGTCCTAGACTGCTACGAATGTTCGTCTTGTGGCTACACGTATAACCCTAAAAAGGGCGACTCTCGCGGCAAAGTTCCAGAAGGGACTGCCTTTCCGGATCTCGCAGCCCGCTGGAAATGTCCGGTGTGTGATGCCCCCAAGAATCGCTTCAATAACATTGGGCGTGCAGGTTCAGCATCCGGGTTCAAAGAAAATCTGAAGTACGGTCTCGGGGTTAACACCATGACACCGGGCCAAAAGAATCTACTCATTTTTGGCAGCCTTTTGTTGGCCGTTATTTTCTTTCTGAGTCTTTACAGCTTGGAGTAAAGGTTGAATTTTAGTTTTTACAATATTTTTTGTTGGGAGCGCGCTTAGGTCATGGTTTGGATGGTTAACTCAAAGATGGAAAACGGGCAGCAGATTTTTTCTGTGGTCAAGACGAAATTGAACCATCGTTTGCAACAGGCTGGATTAACGATCGCAGCCCTTCTACTCGTGGTCACTGGGCTATTCAGCTATGCCATGCCCTCTGATGCGGCCTTTCTAAAGGCGATCGACACCAGACCCTGGGAAACGGTCAAGCTTCCTAGTGACGAGAGTCCATTAGATGTCGATTTTTTGCCTGAAAACCCAGAGCAAGGCTGGATTGTTGGCACCAATTCATCAATTTTTCAAACTGCTGATGGCGGAGCCACTTGGCAACAGAAAAAACTTGATCTTGGCACCGAAAAATATCGCCTAACCTCCGTTAGTTTCTCGGGTCAAGAAGGTTGGATCGCAGGCCAACCCTCTATCTTGCTTCATACCAAAGACGGCGGTAATGCTTGGGAACGGATGCCATTGAGTGAAAAACTCCCCGGCTCTCCAAGTGACCTGATGGCGTTAGGGCCAGATTCCGTCGAAATGGTTACAGACATTGGCGCAATCTACCAAACCCAAGACGCGGGCCGTAACTGGAAAGCCATGGTGAATGATGCCTTTGGAGTATTTAAGAGCCTGCACCGATCGGACGATGGCCAATATGTCGCCGTGTCATCCCGTGGTAATTTTTTCTCGACTTGGAAACCGGGAAGCACCGCCTGGGAGCCGTTTAACCGTAACAGCTCTCGCCGACTTCAAGGGATGGGGTTCACGCCAGACAATCGTCTTTGGATGCTGGCTCGGGGTGGGCAACTACAATTTACCAACTCGTCAGACCCCGAAGATTGGCAAAAAGCGCAGGCTCCTGAGTCGTTTAATAGCTGGGGATTTTTGGATCTGGGCTACCGAACCACAGATGAACTCTGGGTCGTGGGTGGCAGCGGGACTTTACTGGTGAGCTACGACAACGGCAAAAATTGGAAAAAAGATGGCAATGTTGAAGACGTGCCTGCAAATCTATACAAAATCGAATTTACCAGTCCCGATCGGGGCTACATCCTGGGTCAGCGCGGTACATTCTTAAGATATCGAGGCCAATCGGTCTAAAATCAAAGGAATTCTGAAGGTCACTCTTGTGGGGCTTTCGCTCCTGATCTATGATGTTTTGTATCAGAAATTAATCTGTCGTTTGTAGAGGGATTTCTATGGCTGGGACTACTGGTGAGCGCCCCTTTGGGGACATTGTGACAAGTATTCGCTATTGGGTTATCCATAGCATCACAATTCCAATGCTGTTTATTGCAGGTTGGTTATTTGTGGCGACGGGCCTTGCCTATGACGCGTTTGGTACGCCACGTCCGAACGAATACTTCCCATCGACTCGTCAAACTGCACCGATTATTAGCGATCGTCAGACCGCGAAAAGTCAGGTGGACAATTTCATTGAAGAAACGATTAAGTCCAACAAGACAAAATAATTCAATTTTTCTAGGGAGAATTCAACGCAATGGCCACCAATTCAAATCAACCCACTGTTTATCCAATTTTTACTGTTCGTTGGATAGCGGTTCACACTCTAGGAGTTCCTGGCGTGTTTTTCATCGGGGCGATCGCAGCAATGCAGTTCACCCAACGTTAGAATAAAGGCTGTAGTTACAAAAATTTACTTAGGAAATTAGTCATGGAAAAATCCCCGAATCCCAACAGTCAAGGCGTAGAGCTTAATCGTACTTCGTTGTACTTGGGTCTGTTGATGATCTTTACCTTAGGCATTCTGTTCTCCAGCTACTTCTTTAACTAGATATTGATAATCGGTCAGCTCTAGGGTTGGCCGTTTGTTATTTTGAGCGCAAATCAGAGCAATGTAGTAAGCCGTAGTTTTGGAGATGATCAGATGTTGAATAATGGACGCATTCCGTTGTGGATGATTGCAACGGTAGCTGGAACGGGTGTTTTACTGGTAGTGGGTCTTTTCTTTTATGGTGCCTATGCGGGTATCGGCTCATCAATGTAGATCTGAACAATCTAGATTGTTCAGTTTAACAACTTATCCAAAAAGCCGACTAGTGGATTCACCAGTCGGCTTTTTACTGTTAGACAAACTCTAAAAAGGGATCTAAGCTGGAGGGCTTATGCGTCTTTTTCGATGTATAGGAACAACAGGCCCATGCTTGCTAGTGGGAAAAGAATTCCAACCAACGGCACAAGGAAAGTCGGCAAATAGGATGCTGCGTACATAATTAGTTTTTCCTAATCTATGATTCCATTGCGACTTTACTGCGAAATGCTGAAACAGAGTTTGGGATGCTAAGAATTCTTAACACAGTCGCCTATCTCAGCCCATCTCAACCCATC
>JANXNM010000339.1 GCA_025354065.1 Synechococcales cyanobacterium 340R_concoct_173_sub
GTAGAGGCGAATTTGCTGAAGCTGACGATTAGCTTCAAGAAGAGGCTGCTTATCCCAGAGACGAATGTTACTAATGGCGAGTTCATTGGCTTTGAGATCAGCGGTTGTGATCTCTCCGCTGGGGTTAAAGGTCTGGGCTTCAATCTTTTCAAGGCCGAACGCTTGGCGGGTGAAAGCAATGGTGCGCTGAAGATAGGGCTTTTCCCGTGCTAATTCATTGGGCTGAACGATGAAGGATTGGACAAGCATAGGCAAAATCAGACTTAAAACAATAGCCGATCCGAGGTAAAGCCCTAGACCATAGCGTACTCTTTTATCCGTCAAAGGTATGGCCTCGGAATGGGTCGCTTGCCAAACTAATAGCCCTGCGATCGCCAAGCTTAGGACACTAAGTATTATGTAGACGGGCAACTGTATGAGAACGTCTGTAAAACTAGCGCCGTAGGAGACTCCCCTAGAGGAATAGAGTAATTCGTAGCGTCTTAGCCAATAACTCAGGCCAATCATGAGCAAAAGGGCACTACTTAACCCATAGAGATGTCGCCGCTGCGGTGAGGAAAATCCCCTAAACCATCCTTCGCTGATGCTATTGCCAGATAACAGGTAGGTCAAGGCTACGGCGACCCATCCGTATAGCAACAATCCCATCCACCAGAACTCTAGGAGTTCCCAGACCGGAAGCGAAAAAATATAAAAGCCAATATCTTGATTAAAGACGGGTTCTACTTGACCAAAAGATCCCGGATGAAGCGATTGCAATACCCTGTCCCACTGACGCGCTAAGGTCAATGCGATCGTTCCACTCAAGAGCAAAGATACGGTCATCAGTCCAAATTTAGTAAATCGCAATAGTACGATCGTTAATCCAAACAGCGCGATCGCACTCCATTTTTGAGAGAGATTCTGTACCACTAAATGCCAAAAGCTCACGGCTCTGAGCAAAATGGGCATGGCGGCGGAACCTGTCGGCTGATTAGAATCAGGATTCCACTGCCTGAACAAAGTCTGCCCGTAGTACATCAACAAAATGCCTGCCAGGATACTAAGTCCTAAGGTCAAGGGCAACAGCCACCGAAGTTTAATGGCTCCTTGAGAGGGTTGTCCCACGGATCGATCATCAGACGATCGATCGTATTTGAGGCGTTGAGCCAGGGCTAAATTACTGAACAGATAACCAAAACTGAGGGCAAAAACGGCAAAAAACAATACCGCCTGAGTTGTGAGCCTAACCAAATATATTTCGAGGTATCCAACTTCCTGAAACCAAAGGAGTTCCGCTCCC
>JANXNM010000761.1 GCA_025354065.1 Synechococcales cyanobacterium 340R_concoct_173_sub
AATTTGTCCAGCGGCGTTTAGTTGATCCGCTAAGATTGCTTCCACTACGTATAGACAAGGTTGCGTGTAAAGGGTTTGGGAAAGTTCGGTCGCATCGCCTTGAATCCGATCGATGACGGACCACCCGAGTAATTCACTGGCTTTGGTAAACTTTTCTTTTGCTTCGGGAATATCTAATAAATCCAGGCCCATTCCGACGGCTTGCGATCCTTGTCCTGGAAACACCCACGCTGTTTTTGTCATTACCAAAGCCGCCTTTTTTAAGTCAATTTTTCTTGTCGTTATTTTAGGGTGTTTGGGGTTCTCAAACCGTTAACCGAACAATCGTGGTTCCCGATCGCAACTTTCGTTGGCGAAGCTTCCATTTTTCTCGCAGCGCAATCCCAACGATCGGAGCTAAGGTTCTCACCAAATTTCGCAAGGCCGCACTCCTGTGAAGCTTCATGCCATCGGCGGCTTCTTGAGCTTGCAACGATTGAATTTGACGGATTTCGGGATGGCGATCGGTCTGGATTTGCAACAAGGCCCGATCGAAAATTGTAATCAAAGACTGATCCTCTGCCGATCGCCAAGCCTTGACTAAATAATTTGTTGCAACGATCGCATCGCGCAGCGCCATATTGATGCCCTGCGCCCGAATTGGAGACATCGGGTGTGCCGCATCTCCCAATAATAAGCAACCTTGTTTTGACCATTCGGGTGCGTGACCGACTGTGACCGTGAGACAGAGGGGCCGATCGGGGATGGCTTCCACAACATTTTGACTTCGGAAATAGTCCGCCAACCAAGGCGGAGAGGCTTCGGCTAGTGTTTGAGACCAATCAGTTACAGATTTCCAATCCTCATTTTGGACGCTCCAGCCGACTTGAATCAAGCCTTCGGAACTGCGAAAAAGGCTGAATACGGCATCTCCTTTGACAAAGATTGTAAAGGGATTGGACTGCGGGATTAAATCAGTATCGGGTAGTTTAAACCACACTACATTAAAGGGTTTGGCTTCTTCGTTCAGTGTCAGACCCGATAACTTCCGAATCATCGACGATCGCCCGTCGCAGCCAATCACAAGCGCGGTTTGAATCGTTTCTCCGTTGCTCAAGGTACAACCTGAAACCCGATCGTTCTCCGTGATTAAACTCTGAACCGTTTCTCCAGAAATAAAGCGAAAATTTGGCAACGCTTTGGCCCGATCGATCACCGCTTCAAGTAGCTGAGGCTGAGCGACCAAGGTGCAGGGCATATCGTTTCCCATTGGTTCATCGACGGAAAAAATCGATCGGTCTTCAATCACAAACTCCCAACTGCCAATAGTTTGATTAGGAACCTGTTCAATGAGTTGACTCAATCCCATCTGGCCCAACGCTTCCAACCCGCTCGGCATCAACCCTTCCCCCCGAAACACCCGCCGAAAATTACGACTGG
>JANXNM010000762.1 GCA_025354065.1 Synechococcales cyanobacterium 340R_concoct_173_sub
AATTTGTCCAGCGGCGTTTAGTTGATCCGCTAAGATTGCTTCCACTACGTATAGACAAGGTTGCGTGTAAAGGGTTTGGGAAAGTTCGGTCGCATCGCCTTGAATCCGATCGATGACGGACCACCCGAGTAATTCACTGGCCTTATCAAATTTTGCTTTTGCTTCAGGAATCTCTAATAAATCCAGGCCCATTCCGACAGCTTGCGATCCTTGTCCTGGAAACACCCACGCTGTTTTTGTCATTACTAAAGCCGCCTTTTTTGAGTCAATTTTTCTTGTCGTTATTCTAGGGTGTTTGGGGTTCTCAAACCGTTAACCGAACAATCGTAGTTCCCGATCGCAATTTTCGTTGGCGAAGTTTCCATTTTTCTCGTAGCCCAATGCCGACGATCGGAGCTAAGGTTTTCACCAAATTTCGCAGCGCCGCACCCCTGTGAAGTTTCATACCATCGGCAGCTTCTTGAGCTTGTAATACTTGGATTGTCGAGATTTCGGATTGACGATCGGTCTGGATTTGCAACAATGCCCGATCGAAAATTGTGATTAAAGACTGATCCTCTGCCGATTGCCAAGCCTCGACTAGATAATTTGTTGCAACGATCGCATCGCGTAGCGCCATATTGATACCCTGCGCCCGAATTGGAGACATAGGGTGGGCGGCATCTCCCAGTAATAGGCAGCCCGGTGTTGACCATTGGGGCGCGTGACCGACAGTGACGGTGAGACAGAGGGGTCGATCGGGGATAGTTTCCACAACCTCTTGAGTCCGGAAATAGGCAGCTAACCAAGGCGGAGAGGCTTCGGCTAGTGTTTGAGACCAATCAGTTACAGATTTCCAATCCTCATTTTGGACGCTCCAGCCGACTTGAATCAAGCCTTCGGAACTGCGAAAAAGACTGAATACGGCATCTCCTTTGACAAAGATTGTAAAGGGATTAGACTGCGGGATTAAATCAGTATCGGGCAGTTTAAACCACACCACATTGAAGGGTTTGGCTTCTTCGTTCAGCGTCAGACCCGATAACTTCCGAATCATCGACGATCGTCCGTCGCAACCAATCACAAGCGCGGTTTGAATCGTTTCTCCGTTGCTCAAGGTACAACCTGAAACCCGATCGTTCTCCGTGATTAAACTCTGAACCGTTTCTCCAGAAATAAAGCGAAAATTTGGCAACGCTTTGGCCCGATCGATTACTGCTTCGAGTAACTGAGGCTGAGCGACTAAGGTGCAGGGCATATCGTTTCCCATTGGTTCATCAACGGAAAAAATCGATCGGCCTTCAATCACAAACTCCCAACTGCCAATAGTTTGATTAGGAACCTGTTCAATGAGTTGACTCAATCCCATCTGGCCCAACGCTTCCAACCCGCTCGGCATCAACCCTTCCCCCCGAAACACCCGCCGAAAATTACGACTGG
>JANXNM010000788.1 GCA_025354065.1 Synechococcales cyanobacterium 340R_concoct_173_sub
ACTAGAACTCCTGATCCAACGCCGCACCACCCAGAAGCCTCTGGCAACAGTAAACATCAATCCTGCGATCGCCTCCCGCCATTACCAAGCCCGCGCCATTCGTAAAGTATCCGAAGCCTTCGAGCAGCACAAAGAGCGTAAAACTCTAATTATTATGGCAACAGGCGCAGGCAAAACCAGAACCGCGATCGCCCTAGTCGAGTTACTTATGCGTTGCAACTTGGGTCAAACGCGCCCTATTCCTCGCCGATCGCGTCTCACTAGTCAACCAAGCGATCAAAGTATTCAAAACCCATCTACCCGACTCCGCTCCCGTCAACCTGCTCACCGAAAAAGAAACCGAAGGGCGCGTCTATGCCTCCACCTATGGCACGATGATGGGGCTGATTAATGACACTAAAAATGGTCAAAAGCGCTTCGGTGTCGGACATTTTGACCTGATCATCATCGATGAAGCCCATCGCTCCGTCTTCCAGAAATACCGTCATATTTTTAATTATTTCGATTGCTTACTCCTTGGACTCACCGCCACACCAAAGGATGAAATCGATCGTAACACCTACGGCTTATTTGACCTAGAGAGCGGTGTACCAACCGATGCTTATCAACTAGAAGATGCTGTCAAAGATGGTTATCTAGTCCCCACTAAAGCAGTATCCGTACCCCTCAAATTTCAACGAGAAGGCATCAAATATGATCAACTTTCGGAAGCAGAAAAAGAAGAATGGGACGCACTAGAATGGGATGAATCAGGCAACATTCCCGATCGCATTGAATCAGGGGCATTAGACCAGTGGCTATTTAATCAAGACACCGCCGACAAAGTGCTAGAGCATCTAATGACTAGAGGCTTAAAAGTAGCAGGAGGCGATCGGCTGGGTAAAACTATCATCTTCGCCAAAAATCAAAAACACGCTGAATTTATCGAAAAACGTTTTAATGCCAATTACCCACACCTAAAAGGCGAATTTGCAAGGCTGATTACTAATAAAACTGCCTATGCCCAAGACCTAATTGATGACTTCTCTAAAAAAGATAAAGCCCCCCATATTGCTATTTCCGTCGATATGCTCGACACAGGTATCGATGTCCCTGAAGTCGTTAACCTAGTCCTTTTCAAACTAGTACGCTCAAAAACTAAATTCTGGCAAATGGTCGGACGCGGCACTCGTCTCTGTCCCGATCTATTTGGCGATGCTCAAAACAAACAATTTTTTTACCTATTCGACTACTGCCAAAATCTCGAATTTTTTAAACAAAATGTTCAAACCATTGATGCCCCTATCCCCAAGTCTTTAGGCAAGAAACTATTTACCACCAGACTAGATCTAATCGCCATACTAGACAAAAATCTTGCTGATACTGACAACACCAAAATTAAAAATCCTCAAGCCTATGGAGAGTTTCGACAACAAATAGCGGATCTACTTCATACAGAGGTTGCAGCTATGAATATTGAAAACTTCATCGTGCGACCTAAAAGGCAACTCGTTGAAAAATATAACAATCCCGAAACATGGCGATCGTTATCTGATAATGACCTGACCGAACTCAGCCAAGAAATTGCAGGATTACCCGCACAAACTGAACCCGAAGCCGAAGAAATTAAAAGATTTGATATCCTCATCCTCAAATTACAACTAGCCATCCTGCGATCGCACTCATCATTTACGCGGCTATGCGATCGGGTTAAGGCGATCGCCAATCTACTAGAGCAAAAGTCATCTATCCCCCTAGTCCAAGCCCAACTAGAACTAATTCAGGACATCCAAACCGACGAATGGTGGCAAGACGTAACCTTACCGATGCTAGAAGCGGTCCGCAAACGCCTACGCGGTCTAGTTAAGCTCATCGAAAAACAAGAGCGTCAACCGATCTATACCAACTTTGAGGACGAGATCGGTGATGAAACAACTGTCGAATTACCCCACTTCACCTCATCCGATAACTTTGAAAAATTCCGAGCTAAAGCTAGAGATTTTTTACGATCGCATCAAGATCAGATGGTTATCTTCAAACTTAGAAATAACAAACAACTCACGGCAACCGATCTATCAGAACTAGAGAAAATCCTGCTAGAAAACGGTTTAGGCAATGAAGAAGACATTAACCGTGCCAAACAAGAATCTCATGGACTAGGCTTATTTGTGCGATCGCTAATCGGACTAAATCGTGAAGTAGCTAAACAAGAATTTGGCAAATTTCTTGCAGATAGAACTCTGAATGCTAACCAAATC
>JANXNM010000864.1 GCA_025354065.1 Synechococcales cyanobacterium 340R_concoct_173_sub
ACTTCCTCGATCGCAATATCCATGGCTTTCTATGGAATTCGAGAATCTATGGGTAATTTGTCGCGATTGCAATATTGAAAAAGCTGAAATGCACTGGTATCGCTACGAACAACATGTCTTATTAACCTATCCCGATCGCTATGAAAATGCCCGCCATGCCCGTCCGATCGCCTTGCTCAGATCACTCGCTAACGCCCTTATTAATAAATCCGAGACCTAGCGTAATGTCCCAAGACCTCTTGGCTTCAGCGCACTAAATGTGATGCCCCTTCAATTATGAGTAAATAATGCCTACAGAATGTCCTTCTGTATCTGTACCATTAGGATAGTTAACTTTGAATCCTCTCTTAGGGTGATGTTATGCCTCCTCGTTGGTCTCGTGTTCCAACCCGCAACGATCCAGATTTTCGTAGGTTAGACGATCGGATGAGCTTTGCGACCCATGTGGCGGCGTTCACAGCGTTTAATTCCGGCATCTGGTTTTTCAAACTCCTGAAGCATTCAGATTCAACCTGGCCGCTTTGGGTAACGGGTCTTTGGGCGGCTGGATTTTTAGGCCATGGGATTTATGTATTTGTCATTGCAAAATATGAGGATTAAACCAGTGGAGAAACCTAAATGATTAACTCACCTCAAATCGACCAACTCGCGGCAGACATCGGCGATCGGGTCTATATTGATATCGCGAAATGGCACCTCTATCTAAAAGATGCCAAGCTTCACACGGATTTAGCGGCGTCATTTTTGCCCATGTGTGAATCAGGTAAAATTGACGAAGCTGCGGTAATGGGGATTCTAAATACCGTTAAGCTCAAGCTAGGCGGCGGTAAGCAAGAACTACCGTTGTCGGATCTGATCCCGGTGACGGGCATTACGGATCTGATTCGGATATTGGAAGACTTTTCCCGATCGCTCTAACTCCCGATCGCCTTGTCGTTGAACCTAAATAAGCCACAACCTCATAAGCTGGAAAACCTCGCCAATTAAGAGGGCTTATGAGAGGCTTAACAAACACCGAGAATGCACGGCTTCATCCATGGGGTAAAATCAATATTCAATTCACTAATATTTTTCTCCATGGATACCGTCGAACTCAAACGTAACCTTGATCTACTCACCGATCGCCTGGGTAAAACTCAGGAGTATCTTTGACGTTCCTGCACTCACAGCCAAAATCCAGGATCTCGAACAAATTGCCGCTCAACCTGAATTTTGGGACACTCAAACCACCGCTCAAGCCACTCTTCAAGAACT
>JANXNM010000877.1 GCA_025354065.1 Synechococcales cyanobacterium 340R_concoct_173_sub
CCTCAATTTGCAATTTGGTTCTCCTAGTCCTGTCGGCGATCTAGA
The DNA here is from genome assembly GCA_025354065.1 of Synechococcales cyanobacterium 340R_concoct_173_sub. The sequence continues at coordinate 46 of JANXNM010000877.1, forward strand.
AACTGCTAAAAATCAAGTCGGAATTTATGATCTGTGCGGTAATGTTTGGGAATGGCTCAGTAGTCATCTGACACCACTATCGGGGTATGAACCTCACTACTTATACGAGAACTATTCCGCCCCCTATTTTGATACCAAACATTACATGATGGCGGGTGGCTCATGGATTACCTGTGGGACGGGGGCATTACCGTATTACCGCAATTGGTTTCGGCCTAATTTTCATCAACATGCTGGATTCCGAATTATTCAAGATCTTGGTGAATGACCTGTCTAGTTATATTAAACAGCTATCCCACAATATATTGGCAGGCTAAGTGTCTTAAAGTGGAAGAAACACTATTTATTCCCTGTATGGATATGAAGAACGTCAAAATTTACTCTTCTGGTAGTTGCGACTCAACTAGACGTGTAGGTTGTTTCTTTGCAGCACTTGAATATGAAGGAAGATTCAAATATATTTCGGGAGAGATTGATAATGCTACTGCCGATCGTTGTATTCTTCATGGGTTTCTCGAAGCTCTACACTTAATAAAAGAACCCTGTACTCTGACTTTCGTGACGGCGACACATTTTTCATTTAATCGACTAGGAGAACCCAAAGGCGCAAATAAAGACTTGAAGCGATTGTTTCTGAGAATACTGGACGAAAAACAGTGCCACTTCGAGTTTGAAGAGTGGCATGGGGGAGGAAGTCAGTTAAGATCTCAGATATCAGAAATTGAGAGCAAGGCTATAAAGGTTGAACCATCAAAAATTCTTGAAATCTATGGTCTTCCAGCATCAAAGCAAACATACTTATCTTGAGTTTATCCGAGTTCAAAGGCAATGCAACCCTCCTATATGAAAATGGTGATATTAGCTATCCAAACAGTGTTTCGAGCTATTCATAGCGTTGCTGATTCGAGGATGAAGAAAGCTTTCTAAGCATCGGCAAATCGTTCTAAAAATCTAGTTTTCATTCCGTGAATCAGCAACACCTTAAAAACTACTCAACATGATCGTTAGCCTGACTTTAAATCATAGATTATTAAACCGATCGCTTCGCTTCAATAAACCAACAGCAATTCAAAAATCTCAGAGCCTGAAAGCCTCGTTTCTCTTTTCAAGTAAACTCCATAGAGGGACAACGATCGGCTGGAAATCATTCAGGTCATTCCGAATTTG
>JANXNM010000009.1 GCA_025354065.1 Synechococcales cyanobacterium 340R_concoct_173_sub
AACTATTCAAGAATATGTTGGGCAAAAAGATTTAAAGGACGTGCTTGATATTGCAATTCGGGCAGCAAAAGCGCGGGGAGAATGTTTAGATCATTTGTTGCTCTATGGTCCGCCGGGATTAGGGAAAACCACAATGTCGCTTATTCTGGCTGGTGAAATGGGCGTAAATTGTAAGATTAGTAGTGCGCCATCGTTGGAGCGTCCTCGGGATATTGTGGGATTGTTGATGAATTTGCAGGAAGGTGATGTTCTATTCATTGACGAGATTCATCGATTACCCCGGATAACGGAAGAAATCTTGTATCCTGCGATGGAAGATTTTAGAATTGAAATTACCATTGGCAAAGGTCAAACGGCTCGAACCCGATCGTTGGCATTACCTAAGTTCACCATGGTTGGCGCAACGACGCGGGTCGGTGCATTGAGTTCACCCCTACGCGATCGATTTGGATTGATTCAGCGGTTGCGTTTTTATGAATTAGATGAATTGACACAGATTGTATTGCGAACATCGTCATTATTAGAAACCCCTATAGATCAGGCTGGAGCAGAAGAAATTGCTCGTCGGGCACGCGGCACACCTCGAATTGCAAACCGTTTGTTGAAGCGGGTTCGAGACTATGCTCAAGTCAAAGAAAGCGGATCAATTAATCAAACGATCGCATCGGAAGCATTAGAATTATTTAATGTTGATCCCTGTGGATTAGACTGGACCGATCGGCGAATGTTGAGTGTAATGATTGAACGGTTTAATGGTGGTCCTGTGGGATTAGAAACTATGGCCGCATCAACGGGTGAAGATGCACAAACCATTGAAGAAGTGTATGAACCTTATTTAATGCAAATTGGCTATTTAGCCCGAACGCCAAGGGGACGAGTTGCCACGGCAGCAGCTTGGAAGCATTTGGGGTTTGATATGCCGAGCAGTCAGTTAACATTGCTTGGATAATTTGGATAATACTGTACAATTTAAGTACTTTGGAATTTCAATGGATTAACAATCTATATATTTCTATGAAAATATTCTTAAGATGGAAGCTAATGATTGGACTACTCATTTTAGCTAATGTGGCAATGTTTCCTAAGCCGCTGGCACATGGAAGTGAGGTGAAACCTAATCTAATTTGGAACGGTAGTTTCGAGACTCAAAATTGGCAGAAAAATTGGAACTTATCTGATCAAAAGTGGGGACTGGAGAATACTGCTCTTATTCCGGATCAAACAAATCGATTTAAACAAGTATTACGGGTTCGTTATCCGGCTGGTTCGGCTAGTCCCGCTGTCACTAGAAAGGGTGCTCCATCTGGAGGTGCGCAATTCTATGGCCGATTAAATTTAAATGCCGATCGATCGTCTCAGAACCATTTACGACTACGATATTTTTTGCGATTTAGTAATAATTTTGATTTTGTCAAAGGCGGTAAACTCCCCGGATTCTATGGTGGGGTTGGGAATAGCGGCGGTGATATTCCGAATGGACGTGATGGATTTTCGTCGCGATTGATGTGGCGCAAAAATGGTGCAGGTGAAGTGTATGCTTACTTGCCAAGTAGTAAAGACTTCGGAACCTCAATTGGGCGTGGGCAGTGGACTTTTAAACCTGGAGTTTGGCATCAGATTGAGCAAGAAATTAAACTCAATGACCCGACTCAATCGAATGGTGGGGTGAAAATTTGGATTGATAGTACCTTAGTGTTGAATCAATCCAAATTAAAGTGGCGCACCGATTCAAACTTGATTGTTGATGGTATCTTCTTCTCAACATTCTTTGGAGGACAAGATGCCAGTTGGTCAACGCCAAAAGATGTTTACATTGATTTTGCAGAGTTCGCGATCGTCCCTAATTCGCAATAATCTTCAATCTTAGATCTAATCTTCCATTCTAATGATTGAGGAACCGTCAAAAACGATCGTTATTAGTTAACTTGGTTTAACGGGAAACCAAGCCTTGAGCAACCTGTTGATAAAACTGGCGTATAGCAAAATCTTCCCAAGGTCGAAACTGACCAACTAATATCAAAATGCTCATGGCAAAGGTCAAAATTTGCGCCACAATCATAAACTGAGAAGCCGATCGTTTCAAAAATCGCTTTACAATCCCGCCGCCAATATCGATCGATTGATTGCCACGATTAGTCCATTTTTGTTGAGCTAAGTTCATTTGTACCCAAATTTTAATTAATGAAGAGAACCATTGCATCATTACAAGTAATCCAATATGAATTGGTTTTAAATGCGATTGACGGCCAATAAAAATCAGCATTAACATTATGGGCCGGGTTAATAAAGTCCAAAAAATCACTAATCCCGCTACAAACCAATGCCCTTGGAGCGCTGCCAGTAGCAATACGCTAGGTGAAACCAAGGATGTCCAAATACTAAATCTTTGGTCCAGCAAGGCATACCATATTCCCCATCCTGTCACCTTCGGCCCTAAGGCCAATGCCCGACTGTTGTTGCGTAACATATTACCAAACCACCGCCGCATATTTGCGATCGCTCGCTCTGGTACAGATCCAGATACTGTTTCGATGGAATACACCAAAGCATCTGGAATATAGAGCATTTCATACCGATTTTTCAACAGCCAAAACCAAGTACTTTTATCATCACCAGAAAGGAACTTAAAGCGTCCCCAAAGCCAATCATCTAACTGATCAAATTCTAATTGATCCGCAAATCCAGGATGCAAAGCCGCGTCGCCCCGAAACAATGAAAATCGTCCAGTCAAACACATCACTTTTCGAGATAAAGAATCCGAGCACATTTGGTAATGTCGTTGGACAAAGCGCAAGTGAAACCATTCTGAAAAAAGGTAAGACCCTTGTACTATAGGGATTTCATCTGTTGTTAATGCACCCAATGCCGGAAAAAGTAAAAAGAATGGCAATGTTTTTCGTAAAACTCCCGGCGCAAGTTCAGAATCACCATCCATCAGGGCAATAATAGTATTGTCTGGAATCCCTATAGTTGCTAATTCCCGTAAACTATCCGCTAGGGCTTTCCGTTTTCCATGCTGTTGTGTTCGCAAAATTAATTGCACTCTATTTTCTGGATCATTAGCCTTAACGATCGCCTGAATTGCCTCATTTTCCTCATCGCTGCTACTACTAACAAACACCATTAATGGTTGGTCAAGGGTATAGGCTTCAAACACTATTGCTCGAAAAACGCGTTCGGTAATCCAAGCTTGTTCTTTATAGGTTGGGACAATCAAACAGATATTCGGGATAGCTTCACTCGGAACTTGATTTGCAAATTTACGCCAACGGGGAAACTTCCAAAATTGGTAATACCACGATCGCATCAACCGCATAAAAAACTGACTCCAACGCCAAGTTCCAATGGCTCCCAAGCTCAAAATTTCAAACATATTGACAGGTCCAAAAACCTGGCCTGAATGTAATCCAGTAAAACCAAACCATCCGGTTAATGCAATTGCAAAGCACAACACCAAGTTCATTAAAATCGGCATAATTTTATTACCAATAAGCTAGTGCAAAGTAAAAAACAGATTAGAGCTTAAGCTAGAAGAATGAACTCTGAGTTGAAAAAGTGACTTTTAAAGATTGACCAACACCACACATATTCTGAACATTGGGTAACTCTTCAATGTTCTTGAATTTAATTACCACACGAGCAGGCACTTGACCGTTTGAATTGCTGGGAACAATCGGAAAGACTGCCTGGGACTGATGTTTGAGTTGATCGGGATTGATGCCATTTATACTTTCAATCGTGCCTGATAATTGCTGAGAGGAACCCACTGGTATGATATGAACAGGTTGCGATCGGTCAATTCTATTAACTTCACTTGCAGGGATGAAAACTTCGACCCAGCGAGACTCACAATCTACAACACTTATTAGAGGTGACGATCGGCTGACGTGTTCACCTTTGTCGCTGGTTGTTTGGTAGACCCGTCCATTAATAGGTGTTTTAATTTGGGCCTCATCTAATTGGTTTTGAGTCTCAGTTTGTTGAACTTTTAATTGTGCTTGTTTACCCATGATTTCAGTACTGAGAGTACTGATTTTTACCTTTTGTTCTTGAATACTTTGCATGACATTAATACGTTGACCTTGAAGGCTAGATGTCGCCGCAAGACTGTCAATGGGTGCTTCCTGTTCGAGTGCTTTTATGGAGGATTGTGCGGAGACTTTTGCCGCATTTGCCTTAACTACATCAGCCTCTGTCCCATCCCAAACGGCTTTGATTTGGGCTACTTTTTGTTGAGAAATTGCACCTTCCGCTGCCAGAGATGCGTATCGGTTGTAGTCTATCTTGGCCGCTTTAGCCTTGATAACGGCAGCATCAATTTCAGCTTGGTATTGCGAGAGGTCAATGGTTGCGGCTTGAACTTTAGCATTATTCACCGATCGGCCATGGTTATCGAGATTGCTTTGTTGGGACGTAAGTTGTAATTCTTGTTGTTCGATACCATTGAGTTGAGTATTCAAAAGTACTAAAGTTTGTTCAACTTGGCGTTTCTGATCATTCAATAAATCAAGGTCTGCTTTTAGCTTCAAAGTCGCTGCTTGTACTTCTAATGGGGGCTTAATTTTTGCCATTATTTGACCAGCCACCACCTCAGAACCAGGTTTTACATTAAATTCAACGATTGAACCTTCTTGCGGTGATCGCAATTCAACTGTTTTAGCATTGACGACAGCGTTATCGACCGTAAAGTAAAGCATTCGAGATTGCATAGCCCAAGCGCTTGCTGTCAAGACTAATGCACCAAAGCCTAATGAACCACTCGCGATCGCCAGTCGTCCGAGAAGTGTTGATTTACTTAGATCTGGAGGTTGGTAAATCAATGGATTGTCAGATGTGATCGACGGTGGGGCGATCGCTGTCACTTGTAGTTTAGGCATAGTCAGACCCTTAAATATAATGTTTCTAATTCAACAAGTAAATAATCTAATTTTTATAGCTACTCTGTACAGTTACTAAACACCCGGACGTTCACCATATGTATTTTTGCAAATTGAACCCCGAAACATATAAAGGTCACATGAAGTCTTCTGCAAAAGCGAGAAGAATAGAACAATTATTTTGTCAAAAATCCGCTCTAGAATGTAAAGTATTGACTCCTAAAGCGGATTTCTAAATTAGCTCTTTATTTGTCCGCCATTATTTACTCGCTAAGATTGGGCCAACGATCGCGATGCCAATGTATAGAATGCCGATTCGAGTTCTTCACGTAGCAAGGCGAAGTTTAAAATACCAATGTCATCAGCACTGAATACTAATATTTTGATACTTTGTGTTGGACGGGCGGCGACAATTGAGGGCAAGGTTGCAAGTACTGCTGTGCCAATGCCTAACATGCCCCACTTAAGTAGGATTTAAGTAGGGTTCGCCGTGAAGAGGAGGGGTTGGTCCCTAATTGATCCCTGGGAAAATTCATACACTCTATATCCTATAACGGTTACATCGGGAAATACGGTGTCCTTTTCGGTCCGTATACGGATATGTACGTAGGAGCTTTGAGTTTGGATTCATGGAACACTAACTTAATTTTGCTGATCGGCTTAACCTACGATCGGGTGCGGATCTGAATGTGTATAGAACATTAACTTGAGGGCTACGATCGCAAGTAGGAAGAGACATCGGAATTTCTTTTGGGTAGAGTTTACAGCCTGTTGCCCTGAGGCTCTAAAATGGCTAGACCGTT
>JANXNM010000010.1 GCA_025354065.1 Synechococcales cyanobacterium 340R_concoct_173_sub
AACTATTCAAGAATATGTTGGGCAAAAAGATTTAAAGGACGTGCTTGATATTGCAATTCGGGCAGCAAAAGCGCGGGGAGAATGTTTAGATCATTTGTTGCTCTATGGTCCGCCGGGATTAGGGAAAACCACAATGTCGCTCATTTTGGCCGGGGAAATGGGCGTGAATTGTAAGATTAGTAGCGCCCCATCGTTGGAGCGCCCTCGGGATATTGTGGGATTGTTGATGAATTTGCAGGAAGGTGATGTTCTATTCATTGACGAGATTCATCGATTACCCCGGATAACGGAAGAAATCTTGTATCCTGCAATGGAAGATTTTAGAATTGAAATTACCATTGGCAAAGGTCAAACGGCTCGAACCCGATCGTTAGCATTACCCAAGTTCACCATGGTTGGCGCAACGACGCGGGTCGGTGCATTGAGTTCACCCCTGCGCGATCGATTTGGATTGATTCAGCGGTTGCGTTTTTATGAATTAGATGAATTGACGCAGATTGTATTGCGAACATCGTCATTGTTAGAAACACCTATAGATCAGGCTGGAGCAGAAGAAATTGCTCGTCGGGCACGCGGCACACCTCGAATTGCAAACCGACTGCTGAAGCGGGTTCGAGACTATGCACAAGTCAAAGAAAGTGGGTCAATTAATCAAACGATCGCATCGGAAGCCTTGGAATTATTTAATGTTGATCCCTGTGGATTAGATTGGACCGATCGGCGAATGTTGAGTGTAATGATTGAACGGTTTAATGGTGGTCCTGTGGGGTTAGAAACTATGGCCGCATCAACGGGTGAAGATGCACAAACCATTGAAGAAGTGTATGAACCTTATTTAATGCAGATTGGCTATTTAGCCCGAACGCCAAGGGGACGAGTTGCCACGGCAGCAGCTTGGAAGCATTTGGGATTTGATATGCCGAGTAGTCAGTTAACATTACTTGGATAGTACGTTAGAATTTAAATAGATTAATAGTCTGCATACTTCTATGGATATATTCTTAAGATTGAAATTCATAACTGGACTACTCATTTTAGGTAATGTAGCGATGTTTCCCAAGCCTCTAGCCCAAGGAAATGAGGTGAAATCTATGTCAAAGGCAGCAAACTCCCTGGATTTTACGGGGGAATTGGCAATGAGCGTGATGGATTCTCGTCGCGACTAATGTGGCGCAAAAAAAGGCGCGGGTGAAGTATATGCTTATTTACCCAGTAGCAAAGACTACGGAACCTCAATTGGTCGTGGACGGTGGACGTTTAAGCCTGGGATTTGGTATCAAGTTGAGCAAGAAATTAAACTTAATGACCCGACTAAATCCAATGGTTGGGTCAGAGTTTGGATTAATAATAGACGTTTTAATTTGGGCCTCTTCTAATTGGTTTTGGGTCTCAGTTTGTTGAACTTTTAATTGTTCTTGTTTACTAATGATTTCAGTACTGAGAGTACTGATTTTACCTTTTGTTCTTGAATACTTTGCATGACATTAATACGTTGACCTTGAAGGCTAGATGTCGCCGCAAGACTGTCAATGGGTGCTTCCTGTTCGAGCGCTCTTATGGAGGCTTGTGCGGAGACTTGTGCAGCCTTTGCCTGGAGTAATTAGCCTGAGCTCCATCCCAAACGGCTTTGATTTGGGCTACTTTTTGTTGAGAAATTCCACCTCAGAACCAGGTTTCACATTAAATTCAACAATTGAACCGTCTTGCGGTGATCGTAATTCAACTGTTTTAGTATCGAAAACGGCGTTATCTACCGTAAAGTAACGTATTCGAGATTGCACAGCCCAAGCGCTTGCCATCAAGATTAAGGCACCAAAGCCTAAGGATCCACCTGCGATCGTCAATCGTCCGAGAAGTGTTGATTTACTTAGATCTGGAGATTGGTAAATCGATGAATTTCTAGATGCGATCGACGGTGAAACGCTTGGTTTTACTTGTGGTTCAGGCATACACTATGGAATAGAATTTTATCATAAATACATTTACATAGAAAGCATTTAAATATATAAAGAACTCATAAAGTTTTGCGTAGCAAGTAAGAATAATAGAACAATTTTTGTCAAAAATCCGCCCTAGGACATACGGTAACTACTCCTAAGGCGGATTTTAAATCAACTCTTTATTTGCCCGCTAAGATCGGGCCAACGATCGCGAGTACTTGATCTTTTGTTGCAGGTGCATCGAATGCTTCATTTCCAAATGGAATGACAGAGTCTTTACTTGATTTTTTGAATGGAACTTCCTTCGCCTTACGAATCCAAGGTCGAACATCTACATTATAAAATTTCTGCCGAATCGCGCGAACTCCTGCGGCATGTCTTGCCTCAATGGTGTGAATTTCTAGTGCGCCTGCCAACACAGCTTTGAATGCTGGACCAGCAGCTAATAGATTTTGCACTTGACCTTTATAGGCGGCAACTCCAGTGTCTTCCACATTCTGTAAGGCTAATAGAAAATCCTGTGGATTTGCAAATGGATCTCGACCAATGACGGCATTAAAATTAGGATTAGCCGTAATGGTAATAGCATCAGAATTTCCGCCCAGAGACTTTAGAATAGCTGCTAAATCTGGAACATGGACGGCTTCATCTTCGCCGTAAGACCGAATGGCTTGTTTTGCTGGTTCGGGCAGGCTAGCCAATCCACCCCCATTCATTGCGACGAAGGCTTGACGGTAGAATTCTGCTTCTAATTTTTCTAAGGTCAATGCGTATTCAACGACTTCTCGTGGAGTCAGTATGGCCGCTTGGGAGTAGGCGGTTGCGGCGGTTGCAACTAGTAGTGACAGAATGAGTATAGGTAAAACAATGATCCGCGTCCAAATATTAGCAAAAACATTAGTGAATATTTCGCGAATCTGAAGTGTCAATTTGTTTGATTGTAAATCTGAAAGAAGTGTTTGCATCTGTTGACTCCTAAGCGACTAATGCGCCAGCGATCGGGTTTCTGAGAATGTTAAGTGAACTGACAATGCCGATAATTTGTTTGGGCGTATAGAGTTCGTCGTAAGCCCGACCATAAAATGGATTGATTTCTGGAACGAGTTGATCTTTAGGAATGGCATCATCACTGGTCGGCTGGGTTGCAGGACGACCCAAGAGTGAACGAACACCAGCGCTATGGCGAGCTTCAATAGATACAATTGAACCGGCGGCTAATAAATATGTCGGATTTTTAATTTGGGTTCCAGCTCCATTGTAGGCATGAACTCCAGTGTCTTCGAGGGCAACAGCAGTATTCAGAATAGTGTTGCGATCTTTCAATACGGCATTTAATCCGTCCACACTTAAACGTAGATCTTTGGTGTCAAACAATGTATTTTTGCCTAAAACTTTCCGCAAAAATCGAACATGGGTGGCTTCGTGTTTGCTGATGTCTTTAAGATAATCGTATTCTCTACGATCGGTGATTTTGCCCGATCGCAATGCCAATATATAGAATGCCGATTCAAGTTCTTCAAGTAGCAAGGCGAAGTTTAAAATACCAATATCATCAGCATTGAATACTAATGTTTGGATACTTTGTGTGGAGCGGGCATCGACAACTGATGGCAGGGTCGCAAGTACTGCCGTACCAACACTTAACATGCCCCACTTAAGTAGGGTTCGCCGTGAAGCGGAGGGGTTGGCCCCTAATCGATCCGTGGGAAAATCCATGTACTCTATGTCCTACTAACGGTTACATCGGGAAATACGGTGGCCTGTTCGGTCCGTGTACGGGTATATACGTAGGAGCTTTAAGCTTGGATTCATAGATCACTAACTCAATTTTGCCGATTATCAGATCAACCTACGATCGGGTGCGGATCTGAATGTGTATAGAACATTAACTTGAGGGCTACGATCGCAAGTAGGAAGAGACATCGGAATTTCTTTTGGGTAGAGTTTACAGCCTGTTGCCCTGAGGCTCTAAAATGGCTAGACCGTT
>JANXNM010000055.1 GCA_025354065.1 Synechococcales cyanobacterium 340R_concoct_173_sub
GCGCTGGCTAGGCTTCATGGTGCCTGCGGTGGTGCTGTCCTTGGGGAGCGAACTCTTGGGAACCAGCACAGGCTTTCCCTTTGGGGCCTACAGCTATTTAAATGGTCTGGGCTACAAGGTTGCGGGGCTGGTGCCATTTACTATTCCACTGTCATGGTTTTATGTGGGGCTTGCTTGCTATGTCATCGCCCGGTCTGGCCTAGAGCAGTTTAAGCTACCGATGTGGGTTCAGGCTGTGGGCAGTGTGTTTGTAGGGTCCGTACTCCTGACGGCTTGGGACTTCGTGTTGGATCCGGCTATGAGTCAAGCGAATTACCCGTTCTGGCAGTTCCAGGATGTGGGTGAGCTGTTTGGGATGCCTTACCGGAACATTACGGGCTGGTTGGGGACGGGCATGGTGTTTATGACTCCAGCAGCTTTTATTTGGGGTAATGAAAAACTCAACTTGCGCCGATCGCAGCTTTTTACGCCCATGGCCGTTTATTTGATTAACTTTGCCTTTGGGGCCGCTATTACTTTGGCACAGCTTAATCAAAGCTTCTGGGTGATGATGGCGATTTCGGTGCTTTTGGGCGTAGTTCCAGCCATTTTGCTTTGGCGCAAGACTCCGATTTCGACAGTGGCTGATTTGGAAAATAGCTTAAAAAATACGCCGCAGGAGCCTGTGACGCTTTGAGCCAATCTCTGAGTCAATTGTATTTAGCTCCCCTAATCTTTCTGATATTGATCGCGCAAATTCCGGCGGTGCTGTTGTTGTTATCGCGGATGATGCGTGGTCCCTTTCGCCATCCACCACTCAAGCCTAAGCTCGGTAAATCCGATCGGCCCAATACCGTGAGTGTCGTTGTGCCTACCTTGAATGAAGTCGAGCGGTTGTCGCCTTGTTTAGTAGGACTGGGAGCGCAAGATTCGACCCTGCGGGAAGTAATGGTGGTGGATAGCCGATCGACCGATGGAACGGGGAATTTGGTGTTGGCGGCGAAGGCGAAGGACGATCGGTTCCAACTGATGGAAGATCCATTGCTGCCGTCCGATTGGGTTGGGCGACCTTGG
>JANXNM010000056.1 GCA_025354065.1 Synechococcales cyanobacterium 340R_concoct_173_sub
GACTATGGGCGATGAATTCTCAAGGGAAAGTCGCGACAGACCAATTGATGACGGATGTGATGTCTACGAATTGGCAAATCGTTGGGATGAATGATGTGACGGGTGATGGGCGGGCGGATATTCTGTGGCGAAATAACACGGAAGGATATTTCCGGCTGTGGGAAATGAATGGGGTGATAGCTAAGTCTCGCTTTGATATTCAGAATGCGGACTTCACGTTGGGCCGATCGGCAATATCGATGACTCAGCAGCGCGTGAACCCGATTCAAGAGGTGAAGTTGCCGCAGGGGAGTGTGTTGTGGCGAGATGAGGCGAATGGCAATACGGTGGGATTGTGGAATTTTAGTAGCACAACGCAAGGGCCACAGGCTGGGTCTACTGAGCAATTATGGCCAGGTGCGGTAACGCAGGACTGGAAGGTGGAAGGAATTGGGGATATGAATGGGGATGGCATTAGCGATGTGCTGTGGCGCAATACTAACAGCAATCAGGTGACGGTATGGGAATTGAATGGGCAAGGTGGCTTGAACTTGGTCAATGTTCCCGCATTGACGTTGGTCGATTCCAATTGGAAAGTGAAGGGACTGAGTGATACGGACGGCGATCGGCGGGCTGATATCATTTGGCAGCATGATTTCAGTCGTCAACTGGTGGTATGGAAAATGGATGGTCGTCAGATGTTGGCAGGTGCATTGGTGACGAATGAGACGGGAGGTTGGCTTTTAGCGACTGCCGGGGAGACGTTGGAGAAGGTGCTAGATTGGGATGGCGATGGGAAGGGGGATTTCTTTTGGCGGAATACTCTGACGAATGCGGTTTCGGTGTGGTTGATGAATGGTAGTCAACGACGTAAGATCGTGAACTTGAGTGATAGTTCCATGGGTGTGGGTTGGGTCTCAGAGGGATTTGGCGACTCGAACGGGAATGGACGTGGGGAAGTGTTGTGGCGGAATTCTACGACGGGTGAGGTGAAGCTGTGGGAGATGGGGACGGGGAATGCAATCGTTCAGAAGTCGATCGGGACGCTTGCTTCTAGCTGGACTTCGTTAGGGTTTGCGGACTTTACGTTGGATGGGAAAGCGGATATTGCATGGCGGAATGTCCAAACTCAGGAGGTGCAGATCTGGGAGATGGATGAAACGGGGGTGAAGGCGAAATATACTCGTTCGGGTGCTGAATACAAACCCTCTAGAGTGGTGATCGGTGCATTGCAAGGAAAAACGGTTTCGGTGCCTTTGTCGGTGTCGATGACGGCGGCGAGTGATACGGGAATTAATAATTCTGATGGGATTACGAAAAATAGAACGCCCGAAGTCTCAGGTGTTGCGATGCCTTCGGCTACGGTGACTTTGTACGCCAATAATCAAATTGTGGGAAGTACGATCGTCGCTACTAATGGCCAATGGTCAGTCACATCTCAAGAATTAGGCGATGGCAATTACGATTTATCTGTTGAAATTCGATCGCAGCAAGGAGCCATTCTCAAACAAGCCGTCAAACGAGTGACGATCGACGGCACTGCCCCAACGCTCGATGTCTCGGGAATCTTTAACGGCATTGATTGGTTGCCTAGTGATCAAGTCAAAGCGCAATTGACTGATAGTGGATCGGGATTACTCAATGTCACCTATCAAGTGGATAATCAAAGCCCGATCGCCTGGACTGGAACTAATGGCAATTGGCTTAAATCCGTCAGTGAATTGCTGAACTGGAATGATTCACAACAGCAGGGAACGCACAAACTCATTGTCAAAGGAACTGACCGGGCGGGCAATGAACAAAGTCAGACGATCGGGTTCTCGGTGGCAAAACCATTAATTTGGATGGATACCGATGTCTGGACTGATGATGGAGCGCTGAGCAATCCAAGTCAGCCTGATGGTTTGACTGCGCCACCTCCGGCGGGAAGTGGTGGTTCTGGTGGTGGAATGGCGCAGTATGGTTGGGGAGCCGATGGACGATGGGGCTATTCTTATGGGGGAAGTTGGTATAGTAGCGGTATTAGCGACCCACAAAGTTTAATTGGGACACCTTGGCTACCATCGGGTAGGAATCTAAATACTGAACTGATGACTTATCGGGGTCGATTACAGGAAATATTGAAGACGGCGATCGCGGCGATTCCGAATACTAGTGCAGAGAATCAAACGAAACGGGCAGCATTAAAAAATCGAATGGTATTACTGATTGAAGCAGGAGCCTATCTGAATGGAGATGGTGAAGATTCTATTTACTATGGCTATGAAGGAGGCAGTTTTAGTGGAAATTATTACTGGCAGGATAAGTTTTTCCATGGAAGTTTAAGAGCGGCGATCGACCGATCCATTAATACCGTAGCTTTGGGGATTACGTTAGCCAAAGATTTGATGATGGGTAGTGATTCAGTTAGATTATTAACGTTTCAAACATTGGTAGAAACGACGATCGGGGCGGCTCACTTAGCAACAAATGACTTTAGCCCATCTTATACAAATGAAATTCAACAATCTGCGCGGGAATTAGCTAAAACTTATGGCTTGTTAAAACCCCAAGGGACTATATTAACCGGGCGCTTTGCTTGGTTAGATAAGCTATGGGATTTGACGGAGACTCCAAGTACAAGTGGGACTGCCATTCGTCAGATTTTATTTGGGAACAATGATTATGGGACTGGGGGCATTGTAGGGGAAGTCGTTGCAGGAATGAATGAGCTTGAATACGATTATAATTATGATAGAGATGCTGGTATGTTTCAATTACTCCAGATGAGCGATCGGCTTTTAAAGTCAGCCATCAGCATCGGTAGTTGGCGCACTGATTTAGAAACAACAGAGTTCACGCAAGCATTGCTGAATTTTGGCTATCAAGTCGTGAAGGTTCATCCAACCGTGGATTCTACGAATATGATGGAGGTGAGTACTTGGGTGGAGACTTTGCTG
>JANXNM010000123.1 GCA_025354065.1 Synechococcales cyanobacterium 340R_concoct_173_sub
TTAGCTCAAATGGCTTCTGCTGCGATGGAAGAGTATCACGCAGGTCAAACGCAGGAATTGGACCCGGAGACAGTGTGAAATCTCGTACAACCGCTCAGTTCCGTAAATCCTTAGCCCGATTACCCGACGAAATCCGACAGCAAGCCCGAGTTGCCTATGCGCTGTTGGACAATTACAGGATGGCACTGTAGTTTGGTTCTGGGTTGGGTCTCATACTGAATATGATCAGTTACTCTATCAATTGTAAATCCGAAGCGATTGATCGCCTCCCAACTATGACCACCCTCAAAAAACTATCTACGATCGGGCCTTACCCCTCCTAGAGCAAACCCTCAGCATTCGGCAGGAAGTCCTTCCGGCAGAGCATCCGGATACTTTGAGTACGCAGCAGAGTTTGAAAGTGTTGCGGGGATGGATGAATTGAGAATGATGAATTGGGAAGTGAGAAAAAGAGATTTAGGATGAATGAAGAGGCGATCAAGGATCTTGTATAGTCGGGAAGATAAACTTTTGAGGAGAAAGTAACGATCGCATTATGCCCGGTAAACAACTGGAATGGATAGGGCGCTCCAAAGAAGACTTGATGGACTTTCCATACGATGCACGCCGCAAAGCTGGGTTTGAGTTACGATCGATTCAGCAAGGAGATGTCGCGTCAGATGTAAAACCCATGTCTACGATCGGCAAAGGTGTAGAAGAAATTCGGATTTGGACTAGAGAGACCTACCGTGTCTTCTATGTCGCAAAGTTCGATGAAGCAGTGTATGTCCTACATGCATTCCAAAAGAAAACCCAAAAGACATCCCGCAATGACATTGAACTCGGACAACAACGATATCAACAGATGATTCAACAACGAAAGGAATCCCTATGAGTCAATCCAACACAAATGTCTTTGAAGATCTAGGATTCTTACCCGAAGAAGCCGAAAACCTACGCATCCGATCGGACCTCATGATCAGTCTGCGCAAACTCATTCGATCGAATCAATGGAATCTCGCAACCGCTTCCGAACGTCTCAGAACACCGATTGATCGTGTAGAAAGTCTTATGGACGGCGACATCGATCGATTTCAAGTGGAACAATTGATTACAATGTTGACCCATGCCGGAATGAAAGTCCAAGTTGAAATCGTTTCAGCCGCGTGACCATCATGTAACATCATTCCCGTTGAAGGTATTGATAAGTCTCACTCTTTAAATAATCCAACAACTTCAACAACTTCTTTAATCGATAGGTTTTAGTCACCAACTCCGTTTGAGGTAAAGACCGATCGAGATCTCCCAACCTCGTTGGCATCGCCTCCCGGAAAGGGAATAGTGTTTCCGCTGCCAGTGGCACCAATTGCAACTCCGCCGTCTCCCGATCGAGTTCAAGCTGGATTGGCTGCGATCGTCCGAGCTTCGAGAACTTCGATCGGGTATGAATGGAGAGGCGATCGGTCTAAAATACCTGGGCGATCGGAGCTTCTAACGACTTCTTCAAATCTTCCAACAACGACTTAACAAACATTAAATCATTCGTCACATCTGAAATTCGATCGTCATCAAGCGCCTCGTTTTCCAATAGCGTTTCATACGCGATCGCTCGATATTCCAATGCCTCCACCACAAATCGCAATGCCTTGGGTGATAAATTAACCATCATTTCCTCCTAATTGACCTTATAAAATAAATTGCCGATCGCCTCAAGCTCAGTCACATAATCCGCTAACCGCATTGTATAACCCGGCTCCCACAAATAATGATTTCCATGATCATTTACAACTCGTAACCCACTTGGGATGTCTACACCTTCATCCAGTCTCCACCAATTTTTCCCACGCCCCATCATCGCAAACGTCGAAATTCCACCCGAACTGGCCTGTACCCAAAGCTCCCGATCCCGATCCAATACCACCACATCTTGTTCACGAATATTCGTCATGCGAGCCGAAATTGCATTCCCCATACGATAAAGATTAACAGGTGTTTTCCGACTCATACTCACAACGTATCTAAACAGACAATCAACGCAAACAGGGCATCCGACTCCACCTGAATCAACCGATCGACATTCAGCGAAATTAATACAGCAACCGTATCAAGAAGTTTAGGTGAAATCATCATGACTTAATAAATGCAGTAACTAAACGAGGTACGTCAGAACCAGTAAATAATAAATTAGCGTATTTTAGAATGTAATTAGAGAAACAATTTGGTAGTCCGATCGGTGGCAAAATGAATTCCGACAATAATATCCCATGAGTAATGACAAGAATTTTTAAAAGTAATAAATGCTTTCAGTCGAATAAAAATGCTGACCCCATTCGATCGGTCGTGACAGAATCACCCGAAGCAACGATCGTGGCATGGTCCCTTAATCCTGGACAAGAAATCCCTGCGCACATTCATCCTAATGGACAAGATACTTGGACGGTTTTGAATGGTATGGGACAATATTATCTGGATGAATTGGGCAATTTTGAAACAATAATTGCTGGAGACATTGTGATTGCCAAAACGGGCGAAGTGCATGGTGTTCGTAATCATGGGGATGAGATTCTAACCTTTATTTCTGTCGTTGCACCCTTTGAAGCAGGCTATACCAAGATCGCTCCGATCGTTTAGGTGCAGCCAAATTCATTGGATTTATTTAAATAAATATATACATTGATTTTAGAATTTTACATTAAGGCCATTACAATCGTACTCTACAAACCTCTTTACAAACATCGATCGCAATGGCCGCAGGGTTCAATTAAATTCAAATTACCAAAGAAGTTTTGAATGTAGTTCCAACGGCATCCTCGATGATTAATATACTGTTCAACCTCCGATCGCTTTGGAATCGACTTGAGTAATTCTAAATGGGCTGTATCTGCCGATGACCTCCGGTCGGTCGTAGACCATCGCGTTTTAAGCTTTAGGTGCATATTTTGAATTGAATGTTTCCAAGTGATTGAATCAAGCGGATCAAGAAAACCCGATCGTTCACTGACTAAGGTCAACCCAATAGCCTGCGCCCCATCCCGTCCCGCTCGCCCAATTTCTTGAACATACTCACTCAGCCATAATGGCGGCTGATACTGCACCACCCAACGCACATCGGGTTTATCCACACCCATACCAAACGCACTGGTCGCCACTACACAACTGACTCGGTTTTCCATCCAATCTTTTTCAATGTCACGTTTTTTACTGGTGACTAATCCCGCATGATAGCTTGCTGCTCGTATGGTTTGCGATCGGAGCCATTTCGCTAGTTCTTCTGAATCATTTCGAGTTCGGACATAGACAATCCCAGAGGTTTGATTTTGAGATTGAATGAATTTCAGTAATTTTTGACGACGATCGCGAGGGGTCCAAACTCGTTGCTTTTTTAATATTAAATTCGATCGATAAGGTACCTCGACAAATTGAATTGGATTATTGAGATTTAACGATCGAATTATGGTCGCTTGTTCTAAAGGATTGGCGGTAGCGGTGAATGCTGCAATATTAATTTTTGTACCCTTTGGACGTGTTGCCAACAACCGATCGCGCACTGTACCTAGCTCTTGATAGACCGGACGAAATGTATCACCCCATTGAACTAAACAATGCGCTTCATCTAAAATTAAACTTGAAATCTTCAATTCAGGATTCAGTAATTTCTCCATTATGCCTTGACTTAATAATGTTTCAGGTGATAGATACAATAATTTAAGTCTTTGATTTTCGATCGCATAACTGATTTTTTGACGCTGCGATCGATCAAGTTGTGAATGCAAGAGTGCAGCGGGAACCCCTTTTGATACGAGGGCATTTACCTGATTTTCCATCAGCGCGACCAAGGGTGAAATCACAATAGTCAATCCCGGCAATACTAACCCCGGCACCTGAAAACAAATGGATTTTCCGCCACCTGTGGGCATAACAATTAGGGCATCATTCTGATCACACAACGCTTGAATGATTGCTCCCTGCGAGGCACGAAACTCATCAAAGCCCCAAACAGACTTTAGAACTTGATGTGGAGTTTTTCGATCGGTCATAATCAGAAATTAAGTTGATTGAATTTAGAATGCCCACTAAAATTCAACTATTAAATACAGTCCCTCAATCTAAACTGGCTAAATATCGCTCAACTAAAATAATCGCTACAATATCATCGATCGGACGAGGAGGTGTTCGCATTCCCAACGGAACCAGCTTCTGAATTCCTTGAGCCGGATACAGGTTCCAATAGCGATCGCGGGCTTGTTGACTGCTAAATCGTTCATCAACGGTGATAACTTGTAAATTAGGCAGTGCTTCGATAATTCGCGATCGCCATTTTTTAGATCCGGTTTGATCGCCCAGAATTAAAGATTGAATCTCGTGGGTTTGCATCCAACTTTGAAGCATCGCGATCGCGCGATCCGAAGCAATCACCTCATGACGAATCGAATTCCCTTCAAGAGTCACGATCGCAATGCCACATTTGTCCTTACCAGGATCGAAGCCAAAATACATAATGAATAGGTATGAATAGGTACGAATGGGATTAAACGCGTATTTTAATTAGAGCTGCGTTTAGTTTGAAGAATGATTTGACCATTTCTAAATGCCGCTAGTTCCAAATGAATGATGGGCGTTCCGGGTGTGACGCTTTCTGCCGCGATCGCTCGGATTTCGACGGGTTCATTGAATTCACGAACCTGGTCAAAAAACTTTAAGGTCGATCGTATATCATTAAAATCAATGCCATCATTTGCCGGATCTGGAAACCAATTGGAACTAATGGCCTTGAGGCGGGCACGGGGCAAAAGTTGATTGAACTGATCTTTTAAGTCTGCTGATGATACTTGACTAGGATCAATAGAAATAGAGGCCAACATATCTCCCGGTTGAAATAATGTACGGTTGATGACCACTATTGTACGAATCTTAACCTCTTTGGTTTCCCCAAAAAAGTAGTTCTCTTCCGCTCGAATTTGAACTAGATAATCTTTTCCATCCGAAATTCGTTCAATTAAATTGTTCAATTCCTGTTCTGTTTCTCTAGATCTCACATCCAAAATACGTTCCGGTGCTTGAATATTCGGTTGGAGTTCACGCAATGCAACGCGGTTGGCTAGCTGAAGAAGCTGGGACACGGCAATCACCGATTCTTTCGGATCTGTAATTCGGACGACACCACTCGCCAAGACTTTATTACGGACAATGCTCGGCAGGTTCAGACGGGCACTGGTGCTTTCGATGCGTAACCGATCGCTTTCTCGACGCAACACTTGAATATCTTGGCCTAAGGCTACTGACTTTTGAATTAAACTCACTCGCTCTTGATCCAAAACCTGCAACTGACGACTCCGATCGGCAATGGCTGTATCCCGAAGTTTCAAATCTCGTTCTTGGGTGATAATTTGTTGATCGCGAGAACTAATGGTTTTTTCTTGTTCATTAATGTCCCGATCGCGAGCCTGAAGTTCCCGATCTCGTTGGGTAATTTGCGCTAAAACTTGGTCACGCTGAGCAGCTAAAACAGTTTGCTCCTGTTGAAGACTTCCAATTTTGGTCGCTAGCGATTGGGCTTGTCGCTCAACAAGTTGACGACGGGATTCTGTTTCTTTAAGCGCTGCCTCAACGGTGTCCCGCGCTCGTTGGACTTGGCGAGTTTTGTTCCGGGCTTGAGCCAATTCAGTTTCAGCGACGTTCTTTTCATTAACGCTATTTTTAATTTCTGCTTTGGCTTTGTCGAGATCTTTCTGAGTGTTGGTCAGGGACGATCGAATACTGTCAAACTTCAGCACCATTTCCCGAAATCCCTGACTCGCTAGCAACAGCACCACCAAGGTTGAGGCCGCAATCAACACGCCCGTAATTACCGTGACTAACACCGCCGTTTTTTTCGGGCGCATATTGAACAGGCTGAGACGCGCTTTCCCGACTTTTGTACCAATACGATCGCCCAGGGTCGCAATCACGCCCCCCAGAATCAATACCGCCAAAATTAGAACAATTCCACCCGTTGACATGCCATAGACTCCCACTCCAGAACCCCAGTGTAGACGTTAATTTGTCCCCTAGGACGTAGTTTGTTGAAAATACTATGAGGTCTAGAAATAGCACTAGCAATTCTGATCGATGTAACATTGATTCCGGCACACAATTTTTAGATTTATTTTAAAACTCTAGTCGAATTAGCGATCGCCAACAATGCTACTCCCACATCAGCAAACACGGCTTCCCACATCGTCGCTAAACCAAAGATTCCTAGAACAATTACAGCCGCCTTAATTGCCATAGCCATAATGATATTTTGCCAAACGATCGCTTTAGTTCGACGGGCAATCTGAATAGCTTCTGCAACTTTTGTCGGCGAATCGGTCATAAGTACCACATCGGCAGTTTCGATCGCCGCATCTGAACCCAGTCCTCCCATCGCAATGCCGACATCTGCTCTTGCAATTACAGGAGCATCATTAATTCCATCTCCAACAAAGGCAACTTTTCCATGGGATTTAAAGGCATTTAAAAGCTGTTCGATCGCAGTCACTTTATCTTCTGGCAATAATTCAGCTTGATATGAATCAATAGCCAATTCTTGAGCAATTTTTTGAGCAACAGCAGTTGAGTCTCCTGTCAACATAAGAATCTTCTCTACTCCTAATTCTTTAAGCTGATGAATCGCATTCAAAGCCTCAGGTTTGGGTTGATCGGCAATAACGATATAACCGGAATAAACCCGATCGATCGCAATATGAACAATCGTGCCTATGACACTGCAAGTATTATGAACGATGTTTTCTCGGTGCATTAATCGATCGTTTCCAGCTAAAATTTGCTGATTATCGATAGTCACTTGAATTCCGTGCGCTGCTATTTCCGTATAATTTGAAAGAGTAGATCCATCGATCGGATCTCCATAGGCTTTGCGCAAAGATTGAGCGATCGGATGATTAGAATTAGACTCTGCGATCGTGGCTATTTTTAAAAGCTGATCCGACGTAAATCCAGGCTGTGGAACAATCTCTGTTACCTGGAAAACTCCTTCAGTTAACGTGCCCGTTTTATCAAAGGCGATCGCTTTCACCTCAGCTAATGTATCGAGAAATGTCGAACCTTTGACTAATATTCCCCGTTTTGCAGCGCCGCCAATTCCACCAAAATAACCTAATGGAATACTAATAACTAAACCACAAGGGCAGGAAATTACTAATAAAATTAAGGCTCGATAAATCCAATCCGCAGAGTTTGCACCCGGAATAACTAAGGGCGGAATTAAAGCAACGGCTAAAGATAGAATTACTACGATCGGGGTATATTGTCGTGCAAATTGGGTAATAAATTTCTCACTTTGAGCTTTCTTACTACTAGCATTTTGAACTAAATCTAGAATACGAGAAATAGAAGATTCGCCAAAAAGCTTTGTCACCTGAATAGTCAGAAGCCCGGATTGATTGATCATTCCAGCCAAAACAGTATCGCCCAATCCCAACGATCGGGGCATCGATTCCCCAGTTAGTGCCGCAGTATCCACCATGGAATTCCCATCTAGAATTTCGCCATCTAGGGGAATCTTCTCACCTGGTTTGACTAATATTATATCGCCGATATTTACGACTTCCGGAGACACGGTTTGAATTCCAGAATCAGTTTTGAGATTAGCGGAATCAGGCCGAATTTCTAAAAGGGATTGAATCGATCGTTTCGATCGGCTTAAGGCCAAATCTTGAAATAATTCTCCAATTTTGTAAAACAACATCACACCGACCGCTTCAGGCAACTTATGAATAGCAATTGCGCCTAAGGTTGCGATCGTCATTAAAAACATTTCGTCAAACACCCGACCACGCAGAATATTTCGTCCTGCAGTTTTGAGAACAGACCAACCGCTGAGTAAATAAGCCGAAATGAATACAACATATTCAGCAATATGGAATGGGGTATTGTGGAGCTTTTCCTCAAAAATTGATCCAAGAACTAATAGAAATAGGACGATCGTTACGATAATCGCTTCTTGCTTCAAACTCGAATCGCCACCATGTTCATGCACGTGATCATGGCCATCATGATCACCTCCGTGGTCGTGATTGTGAGCAGACCTTTTTTCATGGTGCTCCTGTTCTTCTTGCTCACAACAGCCGGAATGATTGGACTTAAGAGTTGCCATAGAACGATCGCCTCAACGCGAGACCCCTGAATACTTGTTCAGATATTCTACAGTAAATCACGTAATCCATCAATACCTATTCAGATGGTAGAATGATTATCACTCTTAAGTTAAACGCCTCCCATGCCCGATCGTTCAACCCAAGCTCCCTTACAAAAGGCTGTTCTTGAAGCCCCACTTTGTGAAGTGTCGCATGTTCACCCAGATAGCGTTAAGAAAGCACAAGCTCATCTTCTCTCTACCTCGCAAGCTCAGCGAATGGCAGAATTCTTTAGTGTGTTGGCCGATCCCAATCGACTGCGGTTGTTGTCTGCTTTGGCAATTCAAGAATTATGTGTATGCGATTTGGCGGCAACCTTAGAAATGGGCGAATCAGCGGTATCTCATCAATTGCGGTTGTTGCGATCGATGCGTATTGTGAAATATCGTAAAGTTGGACGCAATGCCTACTATAGCCTGATGGATCAGCACGTCGTCAGTCTCTATCAAGAAGTCGCAGAGCATTTAAAAGAGTAGTCTGAAATCCAATTATTCAAGGTTTCAGCCGAATTTGTGAGAAATATTCCATGTCAACCTGACCCTTTTTCCTCTAATCAATGTGAGATTTTGATCAGAGGCAGGAAGAGTAATAGCAAAGATAATCATTGACAGATGTCACATTTCCTGCAGATAAATTATCTCAGGGGAGAATTTAAGTAAACTGTTGACTTAGGGTTGAGGGATTGTGGACAGTAATTTTCTTCTTGGTTATGGAAATCATATTGTCCTGTCGTAGATCGCCAAGCAGCCGGGTCACAGTCACTCGCGTTGAACCAATGGCTTCGGCGATCGCTTGATGGGAAAGCTTGAGATCGATCGTCACGCCCGTAGTTCCGCCTGTACCAAAGTCACGACACAGAATCAGCAAAAAGCTAACCAAGCGCGATCCCATGTCTCGATGCGCTAGGGTTTCGATCATCATCTCCGTCTGCAAAATCCGAGTAGACAGACCTTTCAGCATCCACATGGACAACTCAGGATTTTCCTTTAGTGCTTTTTCGACTTGCTCAATGGGAACCGAAAGTAATTCGACATTAGTAAACGCAACGGCATGGTAAAACCGATCAGCCTTCTGCCCCGTAATCAACGACAACACCCCGAAAACGCTGCCTTCCCGCAAAAGTGCCACCGTTATCTCTTCCCCTTGTTCATAAACCCGAGAAAGCCGAACAGCGCCCTTTTGAAGGAAATAAACCCGTTCTGCTGGATCTCCAGGGAAAAAAATTGTTTTGCCTCGCTCGAACGATTCGATTACTAGGGGATAGGTAGTTCCACCGATTTGACGGAACATACCTGCGATCGATTTATCGGGAAGCGGCTTGTCGGAAAGAGCAATCATGAGCGCGGGATCCTGGCTGGGTTCAAGATTAGATGTTTTTTATAGCTTAATCTTGCGGTTCAAGACTAAAAACTAACAGGCTTATGTCGTCAAATGATGACTTATCCACGCCTAAAGCGTATGAAGCTTCAAACGTTTGTAGCCAGCATAACCAAAACATCTTACCTTTTCAGAAATTTAAAAATATAAAGCGTCATAAAATGTTTCCGAACAAAACTTTGTTGGCAAATAATATAATTTATAGGTCTACCGGAAGAAAGGGTAGATTTCGGTAGCATTGTACCGATTTTTGGGCCAAATGTCACATCCACTCGATCGGACTGCCCCATGACCTATTCCCCCTGTAACCATCTTTGAGTATTCTCAGTAATGCTCTTTTGAGTAATTCCTTACCGCCCCATCGAGAATGTTATGTTAAATCTTTCTGGAAAAAATGCCTTAGTCACTGGTATTGCCAATGATAAATCGATCGCTTGGGGGATTGCACAGCAACTCCATGCAGCAGGTGCCAACATTGGCGTGACTTATTTGCCTGACGAGACGGGCAAAATGGAACGTAAGGTGCGGGACTTGACGGCATCGCTGAATCCCAGTTTGTTTGTGCCCTGTAATGTGCAGAATGATGAGCAGGTTCAGGAGACGTTTAAAGCGGTTGGTGAGAAGTGGGGCAAGTTGGATATTTTGGTCCACTGTTTGGCGTTTGCAAATCGGGATGATCTTAAAGGTGACTTTAGTGCCACGTCACGATCGGGCTTTGCCTTGGCGATGGATGTGAGTGCATACTCGTTGATTACGATGGCTGGCGCGGCTAAACCTCTATTTACGGATGGCGGTAGCATTATCACTCTGACCTATCTTGGTGGTGTGAAGGTGATCCCGAATTACAACGTCATGGGTATTGCAAAAGCGGCATTGGAAATGAATGTTCGTTATTTGGCTCATGAGATGGGTCCAAATGGCGTGCGGGTGAATGCGATTTCGGCGGGTCCAATTCGCACTTTGGCCTCCTCAGCGGTTGGCGGTATTCTTGATATGTTGCATCACGTTGAAGATTCTGCTCCTTTGCGCCGATCGGTAAGTCAGAAGGAAGTGGGCAATACGGCGGCATTCTTGGCGAGTGATTTGTCTAGTGGGATGACCGGGCAGGTGCTTTATGTGGATGCAGGGTACGAGATTATGGGAATGACGGATACGCGGGTTAAGGGCTAATTTCGCCCGAAGACGTGGCCCGCGATTGAGATCTGATTCTAATTGCGGGCGGATTTGCAGGTAGCTACTTTCTCAGAATTTCCTTTATCTACTTATGGAACCCTGGTTTTATTTTGAGCCATTCATTGCCCTACCTAAACTAATCCGATGGTTTGGGGTTGCCTGTGTTGTGGGAGTGCTTTCGGGAATTAGTTCGGCAGTACTTTTAATATCTTTGGAATGGGCAACGGAATGGCGTGAAGCTAATGGCTGGGTTCCGATCGCATTCCTCCCGATCGGGGGCTTGATTAGCGGCTGGCTATATCAGCGCTATGGTCAAAGTGTCGAAGCCGGGAATAATTTGCTTCTTGAAGAAATCCATGAGGCGAGTACTACGATTCTGTTGCGAATGGTCCCGATGGTTTTGTTCGGAACGACCCTAACTCATCTGCTCGGTGGCTCCGCAGGCCGTGAGGGAACGGCTTTACAAATGGCTGCGTCTTTGGCGGATCAGGTCAATCATATTATTCAGTTTAAACCGGAGGATCGGCGCATTCTATTAATGGCGGGATTAAGTGGTGGTTTTGCATCAGTTTTTGGTACACCGTTGGCGGGTACAGTATTTGGGTTGGAAGTGTTGGCCATTGGGACGATTCGGCACACCGCATTGTTTCCTTGTCTGATTTCGGCCATTGTAGGCGATCGGGTAACAGTATTTTTGGGATTGCACCATACTATTTATCGTCATGCTGAGGCTGTAGCCCTTACGCCAGCGTCATTATCGGCAGCACTGTTTGCGGGTGCAATCTTTGGGACGACTGCAATGGTTTTTGTAAAACTCACTCATAAAACTAATCAATTATTTAAAACACATATTTCCTATGCGCCGCTTCGTCCGGCTGTGGGAGGCTTTATTGTGGCGTTGATTGTATTTGCGATCGGTTCTACACGATATATCGGCCTGGGGATTCCTACCATTGTGAATGCTTTTCAAATACCATTGAATCCCTGGGATTTTGTTGCGAAAATTGGACTAACAGCATTGACGTTGGGTTCTGGGTTTAAGGGCGGTGAAGTGACTCCGTTGTTTTTTATTGGGGCGACATTGGGGAATGCGTTATCTAACATTCTGCCATTATCAATGCCGTTGCTAGCCGGAATGGGATTTGTAGCGGTGTTTGGTGGGGCGGCGAATACTCCGATCGCGGCGATATTAATGGGAATTGAATTATTTGGGGCAGCGTCGGGAGTATTTATGGCGATCGCTTGTGTGATGAGTTATTTGTTTTCGGGGCATAGTGGAATTTATAGTGCGCAGCGTATTGGCGTGAGAAAATACTAGTGCGATCGTCTACGTAGTAGAATAATAAGCCTCTTGAGAACGAAAGGGTTTACCATAATGGCGCAAGATACAAGTAATAAAGTAGAGAGTAGTGTGTCGAGAACGGCAACAGTTTTTCGTAAGACGGGCGAAACTAATGTATCGGTGACGATCGGTTTAGATGGTACTGGGAAATGTAAGGTGAACACCGGGATTCCATTCTTAGATCATATGTTGCATCAAATTGCATCTCATGGTCTTTTTGATCTTGACATTGAAGCAACGGGTGATATTCACATTGATGATCATCATACTAATGAAGATGTTGGAATTACCTTGGGAATGGCCCTGGCAAAAGCCTTGGGCGATCGGAAAGGAATTGTCCGATTTGGCCATTTTGTAGCACCCCTCGACGAGTCATTAGTGCAAGTGGCGCTTGATTTTTCGGGCCGTCCGAGTTTGAATTATGGGTTGCAAATCCCGACCCAGCGTGTGGGTACTTATGATACTCAATTGGTCCGCGAGTTTTTTGTCGCAATTATTAATCACGCCCAAATGACATTGCATATTCGTCAATTAGATGGCATTAATTCTCATCATATTATTGAAGCGACATTCAAAGCCTTTGCGAGAGCGATGCGAATGGCGACTGAAGTGGATGTGCGTCGTGCCCATGAGATTCCTAGTTCAAAGGGCGTATTGTAATGAGCGAGCCTCTAATAAATGAGCTTGGAGTGAATGAAACAGCCCAAAAATTTCTACATGTCCCGGTCTTGTATCGGGAAGTAGTAGAGCAGTTGCAAGTGAAGTCGGGCGGACTGTATCTCGATCTTACGTTGGGGGGTGGCGGGCATAGTCGATTGATTTTAGAGGCAAATCCTGATGCGCAGGTCATTGGCATTGATCAAGATGCTATGGCGATCGGGGCGGCAACAGCAAATTTAGAGGAGTTTGGCGATCGGGTGACAATTAAGAAATCAAACTTTGCCGAGTTCAAACCGGGTAAACAAAAATTTGATGGAATACTGGTAGATTTGGGTGTAAGTTCAGCGCAGTTTGACATTGCGGAACGCGGCTTTAGTTTTCGCAATACGGCTCCGTTGGATATGCGAATGGATCAAAGCCAGGATCTTAATGCGGCGGAGATCATTAATACTTGGGATGAAAAGGAGATGGCGGACATCTTTTATAAGTATGGTGAGGAGCGATTGTCTCGGCGGATTGCACGGAAAATTGTCGAGGAACGCCCCTTTGAAACGACAACGGAATTGGCCTATGCGATTGCTGGATGCTTCCCCCCTAGTGCGCGTCGTGGACGAATTCATCCTGCGACTCGAACGTTTCAGGCATTACGAATTGCGGTGAATCGGGAATTAGAAGTATTGGAAACATTGATTGAAAAAATACCGCTTTGGTTAAATCCAGGGGGGCGAATTGCAATGATTAGTTTTCATAGTTTAGAAGATCGAATTGTAAAACATCGTTTGCGAGAATCTGAATCGCTTCGGGTGTTGACGAAAAAACCAATCTTGCCGCAGGATGATGAGGTGGATACTAATTTCCGATCGCGATCGGCCAAATTACGCGTTGCAGAGCGAAAGGAATTAGAATAGAAGGCAGGATTTGTGAGGTTACTTTATGCTTGCGATCGACCTGAAACAATTGCCCACGAGTGAAGAGTTACCTGATTCGGACGATACACCCGTGGACAACGAAGATCAGAATTTCATCCCAAATTAC
Source organism: Synechococcales cyanobacterium 340R_concoct_173_sub (assembly GCA_025354065.1). Next base: position 13,744 of record JANXNM010000123.1, read on the forward strand.
TTGCTATTTTTGCTCGAATATTTATGGGCCGATCGTATGGATTGGTGCTTTAGTGTTGATATGGGAGTTTATCACATTACTGGAAAAAATCCCCGTGTGCCCGTGGTTCCAGACGGCTTTCTAAGCATTGGTGTGGAGCGGCGTAAATTGAGTGGGGCGCGGCGCAGCTATGTGACGTGGGAAGAAAATAATATTGTACCGATTATGACGCTGGAAGTGGTATCGCATACTCCCGGTAGCGAATATGATTTAAAACAAAGTGTATATGCTAAGTTGGGCGTTAAATATTATGTGATTTACAATCCTAACTTTTGGCGACGGGATGGCCATTTGCCATTTGAAATATATGAATTAGTGGATTCTACTTATCAATTACAAATGAGTGAACCATTTTGGATGCCGGAAGTTGGACTAGGTATTGGCCGTTGTGAATTACCATCTGATACATTGGGTCGCGAGATTTTGAGTTGGTTTGATCAGAGTGGCGATCGCTGTTTGAGTGAGGCCGAGATTCTACGGGAACGTGCAGTTTTAGAGCAGTTGACATCTCAACAAAAAATAGAACGTCTGACGGCGAGATTACGAGAATTGGGCGAAGAATTGGATTAATTATCCGTCAATGCCCCACCACAGGAACTCCCAGCCCCCGCTGTACAACCAAAACAATGTCTTCCGGTGACGATCGTTCTTGTATTCCAATCTTCTAAATTAAAGGTATGAATTGAATTTGCAATTGGCAAGTCAAGCATTTGATTAAAGTCGCAGTCGTAGAGTTTTCCATCCCAACTTACGGATAATGTATTGCGACACATTAGGCCGTTCAGGGTGGCCGGATTAAATGCATTAACCAGTTGTTCCATATAGTCTTGCAAGTTTCCAGAGCTTTCTAGCCATTCTAAATATCGAGAAATCGGCATATTATTTAAAGTGATAAGCCGATCGAATTGAATGCCAAAGTTTTTTTCAAGACCTATTTTCCACTCCTGTTCAAGTCGTGTTTGATCGCTAGATAGAAAAGCTCCCACAGGATTGCTCATTAAAGTTAGAACGCGATCGGGATCGCCTTGGCCGTACCCGGCGCTGTTGAGTCGTCGTAATGCTTCAATAGATTGTTCAAAAGTCCCGTCGCCGCGCTGAAGATCCGTATTGCGTTTGCGATAGTGGGGTAATGAACAAACGACTTCGATTGTGCGCTCGGCAAACCATTCAGGTAAGTGAGTTTTTCCTGGAAGAAGCAACACTGTTAGATTGCAGCGATCGATGATATGTTTGCCGCGTTGAACACATTGATCTACTAAGTATTCAAAATGTTGATTCAATTCCGGTGCCCCACCTGTGAGATCAACGGTATGAGCACTGGTTTGATCTAATGCGATTAAACAGGCATCGATCGTGGCTCGGCTCATGGTTTCGGTAGTCCGATCGGGTCCGGCATCCACATGACAATGTTTGCAAGTCATATTGCAAAGTTTGCCAAGATTGATTTGGAAAATATCCAGATGGACTGGAGTGATGGGTTTTAATATGGCCCGATCGAAGTTACCGTTGGGTACGTTTAAAGAATTGAGAAGTGTGATTTGATTGAGTGGGTTTGAGAGTGGGGAATTTTGGCGTGATAGAGTTTGGGGCTTCATAAATTAGATTAAGAATTACATTGAAAGTTGATTGGCTCGATCGAGCATTTGTAAACCATGAATTAATGAGGCTCCGCCCCGAATTGCGGTAGCAACATGAACGGCTTCGGTCATTTGTTCTAAATCCGATCCTTGTTGAAGTGATTCTTTTGAATAAGCATCAATACAATAGGGACATTGAATCGCATGGGCGACGGCTAGAGCAATCAATGCTTTTTCCCGTTTTGATAAGGCACCTTCATCGAAGACTGCACCATAGTATGAGAAAAACTTTTCGGCAAGTTCTGGATTACCTTCACCGATATTCGCAAAGTTTGGAAGATGGGAACGATCGTAGTAGTCAGGCATTTGGTTTTTGAGGTTGGTTGGTTTGATCCCTCTAAATCCCCTATGGGCAGGCTGCGCCAAAGGTAAGGGAAACTATGAGTAAGAGGAACTATGAGTAAGATAGACTCTGGGTTTGTATTGAAATTCTTTATATTATCATTTCACAAGTTCTCCAAATTCGGTCCCTCCGTATTAAGGGGGCTAGGGGGATCTCTATCCTACCAATTCCTTCGCATAGTCCGAAACTAATGCTTCAGAATCATTTACCATGCTATTTAATATTACGTTTGCTTCACTTGAATTTGGGAAATAAGCTAAGGCTTGTGCAACACGGTAGCGGACTTGGGAGTCGGGATTTTGGGCAAATGGTTCTAGAATGGCGATCGCACGTTCGTCTTTTAATTCACCTAGAGCACCGATCGCAGAGACTATCAATAATTCTGTACCCGAATTGATTGCACTTTCTAATATCTCGATCGCTAGCGGTTCACCCAATTCACCCAGAGTTGCCACAATGCTCATTTGGACAATCCAATCTGATGTTGAAATGTAGAGTTGCCTGAGTTCTGGATAAGCTTCAACTAAATGCAATGCCCCAATGCAATCAGCAGCAGCAGCCTGAACATCCGCTTCAGGATCTTTAATGCCAACGCGAAGCATTTCTAGAGTGAGGGTTGGATTTTCGTGACCTAACGTCGAAAGCTGTGACATTGCCGCATAGCGAACACGCACATTTGAATCTTGTACGATCGGCTGAATCATTTCAAATGCAATAGCACGATCGAGTTCTCGCAATTGATTGACTCCCCGCAGACGATCGCCGAAATCAGTGGAACTGAGCAGAGTATGAATGGATTCTCTAGTAATATTCATGGCGGATGAATGATTTCGTTAGGGTTTGAAGACATTACATCCATTCTCTCACAGAGTCGCAAAGCTGGATGAATCTTGATTTAGAAATGCTTGCATAATCGGTAAACTCACCTGTACAAAATATTGTTGGCGAAACCGTTCTTCTCGCACTCGAATAGTCCAAAACGACTCTGCTGCGGTCAATTCTGCGATTTCAGGTGGATTATCTGTAGCCCGAGAAATCTGTAATCCGTCCTGTTGATTAGTGATTTTAAATCCCAAATTTCGTAATATTTCGAGACCAATTTGAAATGTTGTAGCACTTACAACCAGCCGATCGCAATAGTGTTGTGGAGAAATGTGTTTTCCGGTGCGGGCGAGATATTTTGCAATGCCAATGAGTTGGGGCCAATTGTTTTGGGTTGGTAAACGATAGTCTAATGCAAGCGGTTGTTGGGTTGCGATCGCCCGCCTGAATGCAATTTTTAAGGTATTCCAATCGCTGGGACATTGAGTCAATCGTATGACGTTCTGGGTTGATTTACCTGATTCAGTTCGCCAGTCGAGAATTGGGATGCTGTTAGGTTTGATTTCGATCGGGTTGACAGGACTACATTCTACTAATCGCACTTCATAGCGTTGCTTTTGAACATTATTTTCGAGATATACGATCGCGTCACAAAGCCCTTTGGGAATATCATCTTGGGAATGTCCCGACCAACTTCCTGAAATGCTATTCTGCTTTGTATTGTCATATAATTTGAATTGTGTTTGTAGGTAAGCAATTCGCTGCTGTTTACTATCTTTGATATTGCTAGTGATTAAGTCATCAAATTGCACATTTCTTAGAATTAAGCGTGGCACCGGATTTCCAATTCCACAAGGTTCTATAAATCGAAGTGCTTTATACAGTTCTTCCCCAAGTTCTGCAACGGTGACGCAGAGATCGGGCGGTGGAATGACTACATTGGGTTTGTATAGTCGCAAATGATGATCAATAGCTTGGGTAAAGAGTGCTAAATTTTCACCCTGTAAGCTCAAGCTCACAGAATTAGGATGCCCACCTAGCTCCTGAAGTAAATGCATTTGTGGTTTAAGTAAATCATATAAATCCTGAGCCGATCGCCCAATGCCCCGTATGATTTTAGGATCTTCTGTACTGAATAAAAATGTGTGTTTTTGGTATATTTCTTCGATCGTTTTTGCAACAGTAGTTAATGTATTGAAACTCCATTGTGGATTGGCTAGGACGATCGCTTCACTGGTCGATAAGTCAATAGTCTGAAGGGCTGTCAAAACTTGGTCAAGTACTTCCTTATGTAATCCCAGTGACCGAGTATAGCCCAGTTCAGCTTGATCGGCGATTACGGTAGCTTCTGTTAGGTTATCGGTTGTGAGCAATTTGATACAAGCCTCAGGCTGAATCTGACTCAATGCTCGAATACGTGCGCCTAGTCCTGAATTGAACTCTGTCGCCCGATCGCCGTGGTCTCGACAATGCTTTAAAAGTCGCTGAATACCAGGTCTGGTAGCTGTTTTGGGATTGGTTTGTAATTGCAATTGTGGAATACTTTTTTGAAATAGAGTACGTGCTTCGCCTTTGTATTCGACTAAATCCGCCAACATTCCGATCGCAACAATATCAAGTAGATGAGTTGGTTCTTTTTCCTGAAGTGCTGTAATCAATTTGTAGGCGATCGCGACGCTGGGTAATGTAGCGCAGGAATGATTTTGGTCTAGATGTCGCGAATTCAAATGGATGATATTGGGCCGATCGGCGGTATGGTGATCAATAATAATTACATCTAATCCAATTGATTTGGCGTGGTTGAGTTCAACTTCATTGTGGCTTCCCGTATCACAAGTAATCACGAGTGTAATGCCTTGTGTTTTCAATCGATCGAGTTCCGCAATCGATAATCCCCGAAAACAATAGTCATAATCTGGCTGAACGATCGAGAGCCGATCGCCCAATTTCAACCCCTCCCAAAGCAATGCCGTCGTCATAATTCCATCCGGTGCCGGGTCACTCCACAAGGCCACAAGTTCATCATTTGCTGTCGCCTGCTTAATCCGCTGAACCGCCATTTCCATATCGTATCCAAAGGCTAGGGGATCCCCACTTTGCGATCGATCGGTATTCAAAAATCTCCGTATTTCTGCAATATCACGATGTCCTCGCTGCCAAAGTAATTGGGCGAGATATAGATTGGGTTCGATCGCTTCGATCGCCTTGATAAAGTCAGCAGGTGGCATCATTTTTCTAGTTTAGCGGTTTCGAGAAACGATTACGAATGCGTTGATTATCCATTCTTCACCATCCAAGTTAGCATTCCTAAAATCCGATCGACAGGTTGCAAGGGATAGTCTGTGAGATCAACTGTAATGATTTGGTCATCCAATTTTAGAAATCGCCATGCGGTCCCACTTGTAGTTGCTCCATAAATGGTTGAAACATCTAGATTTTGTTGTAGATTAAATCGTTGTGCGGCAATCATTTCAGCCATACATTGTCCGAGACCACTATTTAGACTATCTCGCTTAGCTTCAACCAGAACGATCGCAGGTGCTTCAATTTCTAATTGTTCATCTGAACGGCTAATTAAAAAATCGCATATACCACTCAATCCAACACTTGCATCTACTGTGAAATCTCGCCCAGAAAACACACTAATATTTGATTTGATAATTTGTTTGAGTTCAAGTAAAACAGGTGCAACAATCATTTCAGATTTTGCTTTTTCAGATCCGACTGCGATCGCCCAGGGAACATAGTTTTCCAGGATAAATCTCAACATTACGCTGGGTTCAATATCGTTTGTTGATGGTAAAAAACGTCCTCCTTCAATAGTCTGAATTCCAAACTCTTGTTTAATTCGTTTTACGGTAAAGTCACTGTACTCCATAGTGTCAGCCTCAGTTGTCATTAATAGTATATCTTCAAGTATGACGATCGGTTGATGTGAACAATTAGGAAAAGGGCTGCGATGGTCTACGACCGACCGGAGGTCATCGGCAGAAAAATTGGGTATCCTGTGGGAAGCTTTCCTAGTCTGCACTTATGTCAGAGTTTCAGCCTTATTTGGATTCGATCGCACGGCATTATGACCGATGGTGGAATTTGTATACGTTGACCGATGGGGAAGGGAAGCAAAAGCAAGAATCTGCGCCGTTGTTTGATTTTGGGTTGAGTGGACATCGCATTGCTAGAAACAGGCTAAAATAAGCAAACACAATCGCTCCTAATTGCTATGACCAATCGTCAAGCCCTTCTCTCTGCCATTGAAAATAGTTCTGTTGAACAAGAGTTAAAATCTATGATACTCACCCAATCAATTGGATATCCTATTACTTCTCTGACAGCGATTTTGCATTGGGAAGAAGATGTCTATGTGGCTGAATGTCCTGAGATTGGGACCGCAAGCCAAGGTGACACGATCGAGTTAGCAATCGCAAATCTCCAGGAAGCTACCGAACTCTATCTCGAAGAATTTCCCCAAGCCCAAACGACTCGCCGCTTGATCACAACATTTGAGATTAGCCATGCCCAAGTTGCCGTGAGTTAGTGCAAGTGAGTTAATTCGTGACCTCGAAAGATTGGGATTTATCAAGGTTCGGCAGAAGGGCAGTCATGTGATTCTCAAGAAACGCATCACGATTGAAGGGACGACGATCGTGATTGGTTGCGTTGTACCTCTACATAACAAAACGATCGCAGTTGGGACTTTGAATAATATTTTGAATCAAGCCCAGATTTCGGCTGAAGATTTGATTGATAACCTTTGAGGGGATTTAAAGTGCGATGGTCTACGACCGACCGGAGGTCGTCGGCAGAAAAATTCATTATCCTAAGAGTAGCTTTCCCAGTCTGCCTGTATGCCAGAGTTTCAGGATTGTTTAGATTCGACCTTAGTCAAGAACCCTAGCGAAAGCAAAGGCGGTATAAAACAGCCAATTTTTATCTACTTCAGACATACCAAGAGGCAGATAATTTGTTCGTGAATTTTATTAAGACATCGCTACGAGAGTAAATAAATGTATAATATTACATATATATTCACGATGTTTAGGTTTTCTGTGAGGTTAAGTGATGAGTATACGTCCTGATAACCTAACGTTAGATAAATTACTCCAAGGAAGGCTTTTCAGAGTTCCAGAGTATCAGAGATCCTACAGTTGGGAAACTAAACAGCGAAAGGACTTATTTGGCGATATTGAAAAGATTGCACAAGCTCAAGATACTGAACGCCATCATTTTATGTCCACGGTTGTTTGTCTTCAAACTCGTGAGAAAGAGGCAGTTGGCGCTGATGAGTTTGGTGTTTTTCATATCGTAGATGGTCAGCAGCGTTTAACGACATTAATCATCTTGTTGAAAGCAATTGCTAAAAATCTGAGTGCTGGAAATGATAGTGAGCAACGAGAATCTAAAAAGCTTTCTGATCTTTTGGTAAAAGAGAATGGAAGATTAATTCTTTTACAGACTAATCACGACAACATGCAATTGTTTCGCAATTATTTAGGCAAAGGAGAAATTCCTTGCGAACAATATTCTCAAACTTTGGCAGATCGAAATATCATTCGATCATTTAATGAGTGTTCTGATTTTGTTACCCACTGTGTTAACAAATGGGAATCTGGTGCATTAAAGCGTTTAAAAACGATTAAGAATCGTCTAGACTTTATTTTCTATGTTCTTGATGATGAGGGAGCAGTTCATACAATATTTGAAGTCCTTAATAGTAGGGGATTGGAAGTTGATTGGTTAGATAAATCTAAAAGTATGTTGATGGGCATTGCATTTGAGAAGCTGGATAATTCAGCTAGGGGGAATGCATAAAAGAATTGCGGGATTATTGGTCACAAATATATCGATCGATAGGTTTAAAAAAGATACAAGGTCAAGGAATTCTAAGATTTGCAGCTACGTTAGCGGATGTTGAGGGAGGGAGTAAGTTAAGCAGTGCCGAGTCAGCAATAGATTTTTTTCGGAAAGAATGTGAAAATAATCCTAAAAACGTTGTTGATATTTCTGATAAATTCTTAAAAATTGCACAACAATTAGAAAAAATTATTTCTAATCCTCGACTTAAAGCTGTTAGTAATATATCTCATGCTCGATTGTTAGGAATAGCAATTATGTTAAATAAAACCTTATCTGATAATGAGGGTAAAGATATTTTAAGAGAATGGGAAAAGGTTACTTTTAAAATATTCGGAATATATAGAAAAGATGCTAGGACAAAAGTTGGAGAATATGTTCGTCTCGCTAGAGAGGTGTTTTTACAAACTAGTATCTCAGCCTCAGAAATTTTACAGAAAGTGACTGATTTAGGAGCAGATTATCCTATTGAAAAGGCAGTAGAGCAATTAAAAGACAGCAATTGTTACGAGGGTTGGGAAAATGAATTGATCTATTTCTTTTTTCGTTATGAAGAGTATCTAGCTAAAGAATGTGGTGGCTCAAGTAGTATAGAAGAATGGGTGAAAGTTTGGAATTCATCACCATCAAAAACCATAGAACATATTCATCCACAAACTCTAAGTGAAGAATGGCGTGGAAAGTTTGGAACAAGAAAAGATTATGTCGAAAGGCAAACTCAACGTTTAGGGAATCTAATTCTTTTACCTCCAGACGTTAATTCAACTGTCGGCAACAAAGGTTTTATCCAGAAAAAAGATTTGTATGAAAAGCATCGCCACCTAAAATTAATTGATGAGATTTTAAATCTAGAGGATTGGAATTCTGAGACTATGGAAAAACGCGAAGATAATCTAATTCAATGGGCTATCAAAGAATGGAAATGAGGCTTACATTGATTCTCTTGAGTGGAATACGAAAGTTTAAGTTTTAATTTATTTCATTGATCGTAAAAGCTCCGTCATCAAGTAGTAATTCCTCAACCCCCGATCGTCACACTTATGCCCTAAAAGCAACGATCGTAGAAGTCGCCAAAAAGAAATTCGATCAAAGCCTAATAGCCACCGCGATCGTCACTTACCTCGACAAATTCAGCGAAACCCCCGACAAAGGAGCCTAAATCATGAAAGCGATCGACCCTGAAGACTATTTAGACAACAGCCCAAAAGCTTCAGCCCTTACCAGAAATGACCATGCACTCGAAAGCAACCACTTCAGTGAACCCCTAGAAGACCTCAGGGACTACAGTGAAAGCTATTCAATGTTATTGGGATTAGTCACGATCGAAACTAAACTGACTTCCCGCAGCCTAACTCATAAAAAACGATCGGCAGAACTTACCGATGACCTCCGGTCGGTCATAGGACCATCTCACTTAGACCACTAATCAATCAAACCCTAGAACTCCTCTTTCGCCGGACGCAACAACCCCGGAACCACCACCGCCAAAACGCCCGCCCCGAAGAATGCGATTACATTTCTAGCTAACGGCAACCAATCCGTCGTCCGAGTCACCACCGGACCAACCCCAAATGCAAAGAACAAAATGCCCCATAACGGCGACAGAATTAGCGACCACTGCCAAGAGAAAAACTGACCTTCCTTCCGGGGCTGACCCGCAAACCCTGCGACAATTCCGCCAACCGCCGATGAAATGAACGTCAAAATCCATTGCTCTTGCGGCAATCCCGGCACCACACTACAGCCACCCTGACGCAAACACAGTTCCAAGGTCTGAATGGTTTGGATAATCGCCTCATCTTCACCATTATCCGCCACAAAAAACTGATTCCCAAAGCGCGTCTGAAGCTCAATCCAAAAGGTCCGAGATAACAACGGATACAGTTGCTCCCCCACACTAAAATTCAGAATGTTGCCGCCCCGCGCATCCGCCACCAACATCACACTCTTATCGTCCAATCCCCAAAACTTCTTCACAGCACGCCCCGGAGTCCGATCGAACTGGGTCAACACTCGCAATTTCCAGCCCGTTTCCTCCTCAAATTTCGTCAACTCCGTTCCCAGACGATCTTCCTGAACCGGGGTTAGTACCCGTGCCAAATCAATAATATTGGTGGGATGATCTGGCAACAAATCTGGATTCTCATAGGCCAGAACCGGGCTGCACCAGAGAACAAGAGCCGCCAAAACCACACAGCACCCTTTCATCCAGGACTGGGACCATGCAAGAGAAGAAAAAAGTTTCATTCGGATAAAGGTCACGGGCGAAGGTTTACATTTATTAACAGTGGCTCTCATCTTACGAGGGTCGGTGATTCCCCGTCAACGGATTAACCATCACCGCCGTTTGCGCCCGCCTCTGGAAAACGATCGCCATGCTGCTGCGATCCCCACGACCAAGCTCTTTGTCCCGACATTTGCCCGCTCCACCTGATACTTCACCTCCGTCAAGCTCTCATCCACCTGCTTCACCACATGACTCGCATGTTCTAATCCCTGACTCACATCCTCCGTCAAATCCGAAAGCTCCAGCCCCGTCCTTCGCATCGCTTCTAAAGTTTGGGGTAGCTCACGAGACAGTAAGTCAAATAGCTTTTGGGCACTTTGAGCCGCCTTGCTCAGATCCTGAAATGCAGGCACCGCTACAATCAACACCGCCGTCAAACTCATGGCGACCAGACCTAACGAGAGTCCTAACCAAAAAAGCGGCTCCATTATTCATCGTCCACAGGGTAAATTGGCGAGGGCGAGGATTTACGATCGGGAATGGTCGATCGTGGGGCATCTGCTTCCGGTGTCCGTTGACTGACTTCCATACCCGCTTCTACTCCTGCCGCGATCGCCTCCTTAAGCCGAACCAAAGTATCATCCCACCGCTGGATGGCGTTTTCCGTCAGCCGATCGGTCTGGACCTGAACGACCACCGCCAGATCATCCGCTAGTTCAGGCAGTGCTTCTGCTGACTTTTTTAAAATGCGTCGGGTTTCATAGCCGGGACGCGGTGCCACCAATAGCCCAGCGATCGCCCCCGCCGCCGCACCAAATAGAATTCCACTTAATAAACGACCAGAACGGTTGTTGGACATAGAAAATTACGCCGTTACATTATCGATTCTTACTAATCTTATCGTACTCGCCCTAATCATCGGATGCGCCGGGACATCGGTTTCTGACGATCGCTCCTAGGAAGTGGATTCAATCGCTTTATTTGCGACCAACGACGCTGTACACCATAGATTGTAGTTAGGAGTGAAGTCAAAAGCTGAAAGGCCGGGATTAATTGGAATTGCAATGACTGATAAAGCTGCTGATAGTGCGTTTGAAGCTCAACGAACGACGAATTTTGAATAGGGATTAGGCCATTTTGAAATGATCGCGCAGATCGCATTAAACTTTCGTTCAGCCGAATCAACGATCGTCGCCATTGCACGATTTGCGCTGCGGTCCAGAGGCAAAGTAGGCAGAGAGAACAATTGAATGTAATAACAAAAATAACAATAGACGGCATAAGACTATAAAAAACTATAAAAAATACGTAGCACCATTAAATTACCAAGCAATTCAACGATCGCAAACCTAAGGAATCATGTCTTATCTATCGCCTTAACACCTCCAATCTTATCGTGATCCCGTTGAATTTGTTACCCCGTTCATCAAGCATTGAGCTATGGTTATGCAATGCAAGCTCAGAAACCGTAATAATAATAATTTTTACAGATTAAATCCACATTTGACTGATTTAGGTGATTCGTATGTTTGATTCAAAGTCTGCAATTTCTGTGCCCAGAACGATTCAAGAAGTTTCGGAAGCTGTTCGTCTATTTAAATCTCGTGAATGGAGTCAGGAGGAACTCTATGAACGTTGGCAAGCTATTCGATCGGCAACTCTAAACCTGTCTGATCTAGAACTAGATAGGGTTTCGGGCGGAGATAGTTATTAACTACGGGAATACTAGGTAGGGGAATCCGATCGGATTGGGGTGGATTAAGCGGTGCCGAAATGTCGCAAAATATAGGGCACAAAGGCGTTCCAATCACCCCAATTTACTATGGCAACCGTTCTAGAACAGGGTAATATCTCGATCCATACCGAGAGTATCTTCCCCATTATCAAAAAGTGGCTGTACTCGGACCATGAAATATTCCTGCGGGAATTGGTCTCGAATGCTGTTGACGCGATGAAGAAGCTGAGCATGGTGTCCCGGTCTGGCGAATATGCGGACGATGCTGGAGACATGGAAATTACGATCACAATTGATAAGAATAAAAAAACGCTGTCGATTTCGGATACCGGAATTGGAATGACAGCCGACGAAATCAAAAAATACATTAACCAAGTCGCATTCTCCAGCGCTGAAGAATTTGTCCAAAAGTACCAAGCCACTAGTGACGAGCAAATTATTGGTCATTTTGGGCTAGGGTTCTATAGCGCCTTTATGGTGGCTAGCCAAGTCGAAATTGAAACCCTTTCCTATAAGGCTGACTCCAAGGCTGTTCATTGGTCTTGCGATGGTTCAACTAGCTTTTCGATTTCCGAGTCCGATCGGACCAAACGCGGCACCACAATTACCTTAACGCTGCTTGAAGAGGAGAATGAATATCTAGAAGACTATCGCATTCGCACCTTGGTGAAGACCTATTGCGACTTCATGCCATTCCCAATCAAATTGGTAGTCCTTGAAGAAGAAGCGGCGACTGAACCCGAACAAATCAACAAACAAGTTGCGGCCTGGAAAGAATCTCCTAGCAATCTGACTGACGAACAATATTTGGAGTTCTATCGTTACCTTTATCCTTATCAAGAAGATCCACTGCTTTGGGTTCATTTGAATACAGACTATCCATTTGTTGTGAATGGTATTTTGTATTTCCCAAAATTGAAGCCAGATGTTGATGTCACGAAAAGTTCGGTCAAACTCTTCTGCAATCAGGTCTTCGTCTCTGACAATTGCGAAGAAGTCATTCCCCGCTTCTTGCTGCCCTTGCGTGGTGTGATTGACAGTACTGATATTCCGCTGAATGTATCGAGAAGCTTTTTACAAGCCGATCGGACCGTAACTCAAATTGGGAACTATATTGCTAAGAAAGTCGGCGATCGCTTAAAAGATCTATATCGTGACGATCGGACTAGCTACATCAAATCTTGGCAAGATCTAGGAACATTCGTCAAATTCGGTTCAATGAATGATGACAAATTCAAAAAGCAAATCGAAGACATTGTCCTTTTCCAAACCACATTAAAATCAGCCGATGCGCCAAAGGTTGAAGTTGAAACCGCAGAGGGGGATGTTTGGAGTAGTGAAAATTCCAGCAATACAGTTGACGGGAAAACTTACACAACATTGAAAGAATACCTCGAACGTAATAAAGGGACCCAAGAAAATCGGGTGTTTTATTGCAATGATCCGATCGCTCAAGCCACTTATGTAAGTTTGTATCAATCACGCGGCATTGAAGTGTTGTTCTTGGATTCATTCATTGATAGCCACTTTGCAACCTTCTTAGAGCGGGAATATAGTGAGGTTAAGTTCTCTCGTGTAGATTCGGAGTTGGATGAATCGTTAATTGAGAAAGACCAAACGGAAGCGATCGATCCAGAAACCAACGATACTTTGAGCGATCGGATTAAAACGCTATTTAATTCTGCTCTGAATAAACCGAAGTTAACCATTCGGACAGAAGCGATTAAAACTGACAATCCCGGCAGCACTCCTCCCGCTATGGTTCTTCTGCCTGAGGAGCAGCGGCGAATGCAGGAAATGATGGCTATGATGCAGCAACAACAAGCACAATTCCCTGAAGAACATGTCTTGCTAATCAATACAGCCCATCCGTTGATTCAAAATCTAGCCACCATGCAAAAGAGCGATTCGGCTGAATTGGCGGATACCATTTGCGAGCATGTCTATGATTTGGCGTTGATGGCCCAAAAGGGATTTGATGCGGCAGGAATGAAAGCTTTTGTAGAACGATCGAATCAAGTCTTAACTGAATTGACCACTCGTTAATTAATAGTTTGATTTTATAAAAAGGCTGGATATTTTTAGGAATGTTCAGCCTTTTTACATCGTATAAATATTAGGTATGAACGTTTGCATTTGATCCGATCGTCTGCTTAACAAAGCGTAATCTTTGGCCTTAACAATTAAGGACTCGTGATACAATTTAGGCAGAAATAACCTGCTGTTTGGGAAGGAATAAATACCATGGAAGCAATGATGCTATTGGCAAAGCTGCCTGAAGCCTACGCGATGTTCAATCCCCTCGTGGATGTCCTCCCGGTCATTCCGGTGTTCTTTTTGCTGCTAGCGTTTGTCTGGCAAGCTTCTGTTGGGTTCCGCTAAATGGTGTCGCCATTCAGTTGACGGTGAGGGACGATCGAATCGATCGTCCTATTTTTATTGAGTTCGTTTCAAGCGTGCGGTGAATTTCGTTACACTGATTCGTTACACTGAAGTACGATCGTTGCTGAGGTAAATCATGATTGAACAACTTTTAATCGTCGGCGAATCTCTAATCCTTGACGAATCCGAAATTCCTAATGTCGATCATCTCGTTACCGAAGATGATGGCCCTGAAGCTTTATTATTGCTTGACGAGTCCCTAATCCCTAACGTCGATCACCTCATCACCGAAGACGATACACCTGTGGATAATTTTGCCTCCGCCAAACAGCAACGCCTTCTTACTAGCACTCTCTACAGTACTCTTGCCGATGTCATATTTCTAGCCGAAGCCAATGTTGCCATCTATCACACCGTTAAAAATCCACCGATCGTCCCCGATGTCTTTGTCAGCTTTGATGTCGAAGTCCCAGAAAATTGGCGGGAAAAACAACATCGTTGCTACATGCTCTGGAATTTTGGTAAACCGCCCGAAATTGCGATCGAGATTGTTTCTAATACTGTCGGTAATGAACTTGGTAAAAAGCTCGCTATTTACGAGAAGATGCGGGTCAGCTATTACATTGTTTATGATCCTAGCCACCAAATCAGCCCCGAAAGCTTACGTATTTTTGAACTCAGCGGACGGCGCTACCGTGAGATCGGCAGTCATTGGCTTGAGCAGGTGAACTTAGGATTAACTCTTTGGGAGGGTGAATTTGAAGGCCGATCGGATAATTGGCTTCGGTGGTGCGATCGAGATAAAAATATTCTCTTAACTGGTGATGAACGTGCAGACCAAGAGCAGCTTAAAACTGAAAGAATTCAGCAGGCTGCGATCGCTCAATTCCTTAAGCTAGGACTTACGCCTGAGCAGATTGCTGAAACCTTGAGTTTGTCGATCGACGAGATTAATAGAGCAAGCGATTCTATTGTTGAGTAAATGAATTGCAGAAACGTCAAAACGTCTCGTTGTCAGCCCATCTCCGCTGAAACCTACCATCAAACGTGTTGTCAAATTTTGAATCCTACGGCAACCATGGATATTGGCTAAAATCAGGTGGACGCTTTTCGAGAAATGCCTTTTTCCCTTCCGCCCCCTCTTGCGTCATGTAATACAACATTGTTGCGTTACCCGCCAATTCTTGAATGCCCGCCTGACCATCACAATCGGCATTAAAGGCTGACTTAAGACAACGAATTGCGATCGGACTTTTTTCTAATATCTCCTGTGCCCATTGAACCCCTTCTGCTTCCAATTGATCGATCGGCACCACAATATTCACCAGCCCCATTTCCAGCGCCGCCGCCGCATCATACTGCCGACATAAATACCAAATCTCCCTTGCCTTCTTTTGCCCCACAACCCGCGCCATATAGCTCGCGCCAAAGCCTCCATCAAAGCTCCCAACCTTTGGACCTGTTTGGCCAAAAATTGCATTATCAGCCGCTATTGTTAAATCACACAGCAAATGTAATACATGCCCCCCTCCGATCGCATACCCCGCAACCAATGCAATAACAACCTTAGGTATCGATCGAATTAATCGCTGCAAATCCAACACATTCAAACGAGGCATTCCCGACTCATCAATATACCCGCCATCCCCGCGTACACTTTGATCACCGCCTGCACAGAATGCATATTTTCCATCAGTATGCGGTCCTGCCCCGGTGAATAAAATCACTCCAATGCGAGTATCTTCGCGGGCATTTGAAAATGCTTCGTACAACTCCATTACTGTTTTAGGCCGGAATGCGTTACGTTTGTGAGGCCGATTAATTACAATCTTCGCAATGCCATTTGCTTTAAAATATCGAATATCTTCGTAGTCTTTAACGGTTTGCCATTCCATTGTTTTACTCATGATTAAAGATTGTATTGACTACTGAAATTTATGAGTTGAGTTTGTAGGTATATCTCCAATTTTTACGATCGCGCAATTTTGCAATTTTGCCCTGAAAAAATAAATTAATAGCAGTGCGTGTTCTCACAAAATCTAACATTACAATTGAGCCACTTGGAGCCACAATGTTTTCGTACATCGGACCATACCGTTGTACCCGACTACAGTAAATACCCACGCCTTTAACCGTCAGCAATGCCGGGGTCCATTGGGGAATTGAAGCTGGAATAATAAAAACACCAAAGACTTGATGTCGCCCAAATTTAGGATTGACACTTACTTTTTCAGCAGTGACCATAACCGTTTTTCCAGATGAAGTCATGAATGCTTCCGTATCACAATTTGAATCACTATTTTGACCCAATGAATCTGCCCAAATTAGAACAGTTGCGATCGCTAACACTATAGAAATACTTACCGATCGTTTTTTCAAAGGCATTAGTTTATTGCAATAGATAAGAATTCCCGCAGCCATCTTATTAAGAAGACTACGGGAATCTCTATTGGAGTTCTACTTCTTCCACTTCGGAACCATATTAGTCGTTCCAGCATAAACCGCCGTATCGCCTAATTCATCTTCAATGCGCAGCAATCGGTTGTATTTCGCCACCCGTTCACTCCGACTCAATGAACCTGTTTTGATTTGGCCTGCCCGAGTCGCAACCGCTAAATCTGCGATCGTAGTATCTTCTGTTTCCCCAGAACGATGGCTAATGATCGATCGGAAACCATTACGGGCACCGAGGTCGATTGCTTGCAATGTTTCAGTTAATGACCCAATTTGGTTGAGCTTAATCAAAATAGAGGTCGCTGATTTCTCGTCAATGCCGCGCTGCAATCGTTCAACGTTGGTGACAAACAAATCGTCGCCCACCAATTGGACCCGATCGCCAATTCTTGCCGTGAGTTCTTTCCAGCCCGCCCAATCTTCCTCATGCAAACCATCTTCAATGGACACAATCGGATAGGTTTCGGTCAACTTCACCAAATAATCAATGGTTTCGGTGGTCGTATGGGCTTTGCCGTCAAAGGTGTAGGTTCCATCTTTGTAGAACTCACTGGCCGCCACATCAAGCGCGATCGCAATCTGGGTGCCCGGTTCATAACCTGCATTTTTGATGGCGACCATCAACAAGTCAAGTGCCGCTTGGTTGGAGGCCAGGTTTGGGGCAAATCCACCTTCATCACCCACGCCCGTCATTTGGCCTTGTTCTTTTAGCACTTTGCTCAGCGCATGAAATACTTCCACACCCCAACGCAGGGCTTCGCGGAAGGTCGGCGCACCAACAGGGACAATCATAAACTCTTGGAAGTCCACATTGTTGTCAGCATGGGCACCACCATTGATTACATTCATCAAGGGCACAGGCAATAGGTTGGCCAAGGGACCGCCGAGATAGCGGTAAAGCGGCAGACCGAGTGAGGCCGCTGCTGCTTTTGCCGTCGCAAGAGACACGGCCAAAATTGCATTAGCTCCGATATTCTTCTTGTTTTTGTCACTATCCAAGGCGATCATGGCCCGATCGATGCGTTCCTGCTGAGTCGCATCCATATCCAAAAGCTCAGGGGTGATCACTGCCTCGATATTTTCGACGGCCTTCAGCACTCCAGCCCCGCCATAACGCTTAGGGTCGCCATCTCGCAGTTCATGGGCTTCAAAGGATCCGGTCGAGGCTCCACTGGGAACTTGAGCCAGTCCTTTTGCCCCGGAAAGCAGCGTAACTTCGGCTTCCACCGTCGGACGACCTCGGGAATCAAGGACTTCACGGGCAATGATCGAGTCGATCGCAGTATCCTGTACATCAAACATAGAAAGAAACCCTCTGAACTCGGTAGTAAGTTAACGCTAGACTTCCATAATCCAACGTTTAGAATACGTTGGAATGACCCGTTAAGGAAGATTTAATCCGATCGTGAGTAAAATAATTTTTGAAGGTTAAAATTTATGCGGCTATTACACACGATGTTACGCGTTAAAAATCTAGACCGATCGCTTTCTTTTTACTGCAATCAGCTCGACATGACACTCCTCCGCAAGAAGGATTATCCCGGCGGTGAATTTACGCTGGCGTTTGTGGGGTACGGCGACGAATCGGAAAACGCGGTTCTAGAACTAACTTACAACTGGGGAAAAGAAGACTATACCCTGGGAGATGCCTACGGACATATTGCGATCGGTGTAGATGATATTTATGCAACGTGTGCGGAGATCAAGGCCCAGGGCGGAAATGTCACTCGGGAGCCGGGACCGATGAAGCATGGAAAAACGATAATCGCGTTTGTGGATGATCCCGACGGCTACAAAGTCGAGTTGATTCAGACGAAGGCTAAATCTAAAGCTGACTAAGCCGTTTTTGGGCTGAGGATTTGTGGGGGTTTCCTATCAATCCTCTTCCTATAAATCGTCTAACGACGCGCCAAAAACTTCATCTTCTAATTCCATACGTTGCTCCATCTGTCGCAGAAAATAGCCCGTCAACATTGCTGAAGCCAACAACCCGGCCAAATTCTCACGATCGGTCGTTACTCGGACATTGAACCCTTCACTGGGCAATACACCCAACAGACCTTGCACATTGTGGGACACAATCTGTTTGGCCTGAGAACTGACGGACCTAGCCACTCGATCCAAGACTTCTGGCGATTGAAGTTGTAAATACTTCAGTAATGAATTTGTATCCATCGCCTCCACATCACTCCGCAGAAAATTTGCATTGTCTGAATTAAATGACATTAGACCTTATCCAAGACAGTAAACAACACGGTTAAAACGCCATCATTAAAACGACGTAGTTGAAACGACATTGTACCCAATCTCTGCACGAATTACAGGCTGATCTCTGACAGGTTGGTACGGTTTTCATCAGTTCCGACCGATCGAACCCACATCTAGCTTCATTTATTATTTTTCAGTTTTATTATTTTTCAGTCAAGGCCCAAGATCCATTCCAGTCATCCGGTGGCGGATTGGTTAGCCAGTGACGACAGCGTTCGATGTGTAAGGCAGCGGCTTGATCATGACGATCGATTTCCAATACTGTTGCAAATTGACCAATAGCTTGGGCAAATCGACGTTTTAGATATAGATCGCGGGCAATTTGATAATGCTCGACTACCTGCTGTTTTTGTTCAGGAATAGCTTCAGTTCTGAGGCCAAGGAGTTCATAAATCGCCACGGGCTGGGTTTTTCCTTTGACTCGAATGTAATCCAATTCCCTCGCCCAAACCCGATCGGCACAGGGGCGATAGGTCGTCTCGCTAATTAAAATATCGGTGCCATAGAGCTTGCTCGTACTTTCCAACCGCGCACTCAGATTGACTCCATCGCCGATCGCAGTGAATTCCATCCGCTTGCTGGATCCAATGTTGCCGCTAATCACCACATCTGAATTGATCCCGATACCAATTTTGATATCAGGCTGCCCACGACTTGCGCGTTTTAAGTTGAAATCCACGAGTCGATGACGCATTTCAACAGCAGTCTGCACCGCCATCCACTGATGATTTGCTAAGGGCAGTGGCGACCCAAATACGGCCATAAGTGCATCACCAATGTACTTGTCTAAAATTCCTCGATGGGCAAATACTGCGTCTACCATCACCTCAAAATACTCATTCAGCATTTCGACGACATCCTCAGCCGCTAGGGTTTCGGTCAAGGTGGTGTAGCTGCGAATGTCCGAAAACATTACGGATACCTCTTTACGATCGCCCCCCATCTTGGCCGCGTCAGGGTTTTCCAGCAACTGCTCGGCCAGTTCTTGAGTCATGTAGCGATACATGGTGCTTTTCAATCGTTTGGCATCACTGATGTCGTCCATCACTACCAGCACGCCCAGAATATGGCTCGGGTCATCTGGGGCCGCCATTGTATTTATGGCTAAATTGACGCTGTGTTGATGGCTACCATGGGCTGGAAGAAGAGTTTGGTCGGGGTAATATTGCTGGCGATCTTTTTCA
Source organism: Synechococcales cyanobacterium 340R_concoct_173_sub (assembly GCA_025354065.1). The sequence goes on from JANXNM010000123.1 coordinate 33,689, forward strand.
AGTCGTGGATTTAGGGACATGCTAATCCAGCGGCGAAAGTCAGCTCGCTCAATTTGAATTATGTCCGTCACAGGCAACCCAGCCAAGTTGCTGTTATCCATACCTAACAGTTTTTTTGCACTTTCATTCGCCAAGATAATGTTGCCCTCACGATCGGTGGAAATCACACCATTGGAGAGCGATCGGAGAATGTCGCGCTGGAGCTGTTCTTGTTGCTTAATAGTTTCAAACAGTTTTGCATTCTGCAAGGCAATGCCCGCTTGAATATTGAAGGTCTGCATAAATTCCTGATCGCTGCTATTAAAGCTTGCCAGCCAGCATTCTGGGGCTTGGGGCCAGTCCTCGGGATCATACTTAGAATAGTCTCCTTGGCGACGCTTGTTGACCAGTTGCGTCACGCCGATGAGTTCGCCTTCAGGATTATGGACGGGCATACAAAGGAGCGCGCAGGTTCGATACCCGGTAGCTTGGTCGGTTTGTTTGGCCGTTTCGGCACCGGAATTATCGTATAGGTCAAAGGAAATATTAATGGGTTCACCCGTGGCGGCGACTTGACCCGCAAATCCGGTCCCGATTGGAATCCGAACTTCTTTTTGGCTTCCGTCCACAACCGTCATACGGGTCCAGATTTCTCCAGCCTCTTCATCTATCAGCCAAAGGGTGCTGCGATCGGCATTCATAAGCTGTTTAGCTTCATCCATCACCCGTCGTAAAGTATCGCCCAAATCTAAACGGCTCTGGCTCAACGATTGGGTTGCCATCATCAAGGAATGGGCGGCTCGTTGGCGTTGTGCAGCGATGTAGAACGATCGGGAGGACTCTAAAATTAGCCGAATGCAGGGCGCAAATTCTCGGAAAATTGACTCGTCTTCTGAGGTAAACCCGCCATAGTCAATCCGATCGGTTAGCAATTCTGCTGGGGTTGATGATTCTTTTAACTTATTAGTCTTAAGCTTATTAATCAGTTGAACTACCGCTACTAGATCGCCCGTTTCACTCAACAATGGCAGGGCGAGCATCGTGTAGGTTCGATAGCCAGTTTTTTCATATTGCTGCTTAGCTTGATGCGATCGGTCATCATTAAAAAAATCAAACGGAATATTAATTGCTCGCTTAGTTTGAGCCACTTCTCCGGCAATCCCTTGATGAAAGCCAATACGAATCTCACGGGGGCGACCGTTACTTCCCATAACAGTGGTATGAAGTTCGTTTTTAGATTCGTCTAACAGATAAATTGTGGTCCGATCGGCATTCAGCAATTCGCCCGTTTTTTCAGTGATGGAGGTTAGCATTTCCTCCAAAATCATATCAAACCCCTGCATATCAAGTAGCGACAAGGTTTGATTGACAATTTTTAATTTATATTCGACATCACTAACAACTTCCCGGAACCGATCGGGAGTTAAGGGAGCTAAGAATGATGAAAAACTTCGTCCAGAGGTTAATTCGTTACTGCCTTGAGTAGCTAATTGTCCTAGATCCGAATCGGGTAAATGCGAATTGGAATGGTTCATAAACGTTTGGAATACTCACATTTTAAGGCACCCAGACTGCTCAGAACCTGCTCTATTCGGGCTTAATCATTTCACTTAGCCGTCGATATACGGTTGCGAGGGTCAGGGGATCGCCGACATTGCCCGGAAACAGGACAACGGGTAATTCAGGAAACTGTGGATGACTTTTTTCTGTACACACCATGGAAACTCCAGGGCTGACCTGACCTAGCAGCCGTACTGTTCGCAGTGATAGGCCTTGACTAAGGGTATCATTGGAGGTGATACCGCCTTTGCTAATTAGGAAGCCCAGGGTTGAGGGTAACTGCTTGAGAATTTCCATCAACAAAGTAGAAACGCATTCCCCAAAGCGCAATCGGGTTTCTGCATCCTCAAAAGTCAATTCCTCGCGACTAGTATAAATCACCGGAGTTTGCCCTGCGGTATGAATTGTAGCTGTTTTCTCCACGATCTCCGCCAACATCTGTTGGAAT
>JANXNM010000143.1 GCA_025354065.1 Synechococcales cyanobacterium 340R_concoct_173_sub
GTAACGATAGTAAAATATATTTATTTTCTCCCTAGAAATACACATGAATTTAAAGAACACAGCCCTACTGTTGATTGGTTTCCAAAATGACTACTTTTCACCGAGTGGGATTTTGCATGGGGTGATTGAAGAATCCTCTAAGGTAACAAATGTCTTAGCCAATACCGTACATTTACTAGAGTGCTTAGAACCAACCCCAATGCTGCTCATAGAAACCCCAATTTTCTTCACCCCTGGTTATGAAGAACTAATTGAGCCAGTTGGCATTCTCAAAACCATCAAAGACGTTGGAGCATTTCAAGTAGGCGCTGAAGGGTCTAAAACAATCGATGAATTGACTCATTTTCGAGAAAGAATTTTAAAAGTTCCTGGAAAACGTGGGTTTAACGCGTTCATTAACACCAACTTGAATGAAGTTCTGAAACAACATCAAATCACCAATATTGTTTTGACTGGCACTGTGACTTCTGTTTGTATTGATTCCACAGGACGTTATGCTCACGAGCAAGGCTATAACGTCACAACTTTGGCAGATTGCACCTCTGCGCGAACTGTTTTTGAGCAATCTTTCTACTGCGACAATATTTTTCCGCTCTATGCCAATGTCATTAATCACACTGAGCTTCTACGTCAACTGGAACTTGCCCCATGACTCTGGATGCCGATATCACTAATGAACTGCATACGCAGATCCAGTATCAATTGATTGAGAAGCTTTCAGAATCAGAGCGGCGTTATCGGGAGCTAGTCGAGAGCTTGCAAGAGATCGTTTTTAAGTGTGACGCAGCAGGGCACTTTACCTTTCTCAATCGTGCTTGGACTCAAACTTTGGGGTTTGATGTTGCCGTATCCCTCGATCGCCCGCTGGTGAATTTTCTTCATCCAGACGATCGAGATCAGGGGTCGCAACTGCTGGTTCGGCTCCAAAAGCAGCAAGTTGTGATTGGTCAGGAATTGCGCTTTGTAGACCAAACGGGGGTGCTTGTCTGGCTCGAGTTATCGACTCATCCCAGTAATCAAAATGAGCGATCGGGTTCCTTGACCAATATCACCGATCGTAAATGTGTGGAAGCGGCTTTGCAATGCGCCAACGAAGCGTTAGAAATGCGAGTAGAGGAACTCAAGCAAGCTATGCGAAACCTTCAGTTAACACAGGCTCAACTAGTCCAGACAGAAAAAATGTCCAGCTTGGGGCAGTTGGTAGCGGGTGTCGCCCATGAAATTAACAACCCGGTCAGTTTTATTCACGGCAATATGGGACATGTGCGAACCTATGCTCAGGATTTGCTTAGTCTTGTACAACTCTACCAAAAACACCACCCAAATCCAATCGCTGAAATACAAGCAAAGTCAAAAGAAATCGACCTGCCATTTTTACAGCACGATCTCGATAAAGTTCTCGACTCAATGAAAATAGGCACCGATCGCATTTGCCAGATTGTCCTGTCATTACGGAACTTTTCGCGGATGGATGAATCCGAATTTAAGACCGTTGATATCCACGAGGGGATTGATAGCACCTTAATGATTTTGCAACATCGCCTGAAGGCTTGTCCCGGACGTTTAAGCATTGAGGTGATGCGGGATTATGCCAAGTTGCCACTGGTGGAGTGCTACCCTGGACAACTCAACCAGGTACTAATGAATCTTTTGACAAACGCGATCGATGCACTGGAAGATACTGATGAAATCCGCACCATTCAAGACATCCAAAATAATCCCAGTCGCATCACTATTCGGACAGGCATGATCGATCACGAGTGGGTAGAAATTTCGATCGCGGACAATGGTCCCAGTATTCCTGAAAAAGTGAAGGAACGAATTTTTGACCCCTTCTTTACTACCAAGCCGATTGGTAAAGGAACTGGTATTGGCCTGTCCATCAGCTACCAAATTATTATTGAAAAACATGGCGGTAAACTAGAGTGCCTCTCCAATCCCAATCAAGGAACAGAATTTGTGATTCAGATTCCTATCCAGCAACAAGCTTTTAGGTTTGCCTAACAATTTACGATATGGAAAATAGGAAATTCCCTAATCCCTCCAATATCAAGTCATGTAAGACACCATCCGATGCAAACATCACTATCAACGATCGGCCCTCCAAAAAATCAAAAATCATACTAATAGCTATTAGTAGCCTCGATCGTTCTGAACAATAAATTTGTGGCGTTGGCAGTGGGAGAGACTACAAGAAAGAAAACGATCGGACCTTACACAGACCCGATCGCATTTTGTTTTAATTTAAGCTTTAATCAAATTACGGACAAGGTGCGACATTTTTGCCAGCATTAACGAACCCTTCAGAGACCCAGCCCTCAGCAGGCTTAGAGATCTTAATCCAAGTCCGGCCATCATCCGTATTTTTAGATTCAGGCGGTGTTACAAGCGTGATTTTTTCATTTTGACCCACACCCGAAACAGCTTCACTAGAGCCACCCGGTCCTTTACGAATCGCGAGACCCATTGGTTGAGTCACAAGGCGACAAGAAGACAGATTTGGATTTGGAGTCACAGGAACGACAGCACCAGGGCACATCTTCAAGTTAGCTGTTTGCACGAACCCTTTGCTTGGAGTGCTGACCAAAATCAGGTTGTCTCTAGCCGTTTCTTCTGCCAGCGTCACCTTATCGCCCGATTTTAACGATGACAACAGAACACTGCTGCTATCCCGGTCTCTGTAAAGTCCTGTAGACTGCTTAGCCGCACGGCATTGGCCCGTCAACTTAGCCGCCTCCGCTGCATTTACGGGCGACGATGTGCCGATAACCATTGCCCCAAGAGACAACAGTAAAACTCCCCAACCATAGTTCTTTGTCATAAATGATTCCCAAAACCTTCATCAAATCAAGACACGTCAACGAAAAGAATTATGCCACGGAACGATCGCAGCGCTCAAAGGATGCAACAAAACCATAGCAACAAAACCCATGAAATTGCGACAAATTGACCCATTATTCGGTCGGAGGGGCAAACTCAATCACTGAACGCTTAATCTTGACATCGTACCGATCGAAGAAATCATGCCCCAATAGCCCAATATCTGAATTCGGAGCCACTGTCACGGTCAGCTTCCTGGCGGGCATTCCACCCGTTGTCACCGACCCGATATTAGCCGTCAGAAACCGTACACGAGATCCATCAGCAATAGTCATCTGTCGGGCACCCGTGGGTTTTAAGCCCAGAGCGATCGCCATCCGTTGCGTAATCAAGGTACTGCTCGCGCCCGTATCCAAGATCATTTCAAATTTTTTACCATTAAACATCACATCAATTACAGGCGTGGCGGCTAGACGACGCTTAATGGGCACCCGATAAACCCCATTCTTGGCTGTGGTTGCAGACGTTACACCCGTCGATTCTGAGGGCATTTCACCACACAACGGACCCAATGACGTTTTTTTACCAGAGGCCGTCACCATATAACAAGATTGCGCTGTCGCCTGACTCGTTGCACCCATTACGCCGACCATAGCGATCGTCATACCCAATGCGACCTTGAGCGCATATCCTCGATAAATTCGTTGCATCGCAGTATCCTCCAGCAGAACAACTTGAACCCTAGTAATGAGCTAACAATTCCCAAAAAGAGCGCACTAATTAAGAAATGGAAGATAATTCGCATTTGAGCAAAATCTCCGGCCATCTACCTAGCAGAATAACCAGAGATTTGTGGTGGTTGGAAAATCAATGGACGTAACTGGATTCGAACCAGTGACCCCTACAATGTCAATGTAGTACTCTAACCAACTGAGCTATACGTCCTTGCTGAAAATGAGATTAGCACAAGCCCTTTGGAAAATGCAACCCAAAATCCGAAAGTAGTCCACCCTGCATCCCCCCTCAAGTCTTCACCCAGACATCCCGCCCAAATATCCCGGCCAAACATCCTGCCCCAGTATCTCAAGTCTCCCACCCAAACTTCGTAAACATCTTTGAAGAATCAATCCAGAGCGCCAAACCATCGGCTAATAATAGCGATAGGCCATTAGATATTTCAAAGTATTTCAGAGAACCACCATGACATTTCATCCTCATATTGCACCTGCGGCCCCACGGGAAGACTTCAGTGAATACGTTGCCCATCTGCAACTTCATATGGCCCTACAGACTCGAAAACTTGTTCCAAATATGGGCCATATGGCTCAAAATAACGACAGCCTCGCTCAGCTTTTACAAGACACCCAAGCTCAAATTGAAAAACAAGTCTCGCGGCAGATTTTCTAGATATAATATCTTGGGTGTACTTAATTATTGGGCTTTTTAGGCATGGCAGACCTCTCTCAGCTTCGTCTTCGCATCGAGGCATTGGAATTAAAACGTTCTACGTTGGTATCATTGCTCGATAGTCCTGATCTCGGTACGCTACATCTGGATGTGACCCAAGCGATCGAGGAACTAGACGATTTGATTGAAGAATTTAAGCGGACGTTTGAGTTCTAGCAAATCAGCCCTAGCGAATTAGAGTTCCCGTGTTGTAATGACCATGCGTCGAAAAAATATTTGGTACGAACGTCTCATGGTTTCGATCGCTATGGTCAATCTTGGCATTGTGGGATTTGATACTAGCTATGTGCCGCTGAGAGATTTTTGGTTGCGGGGCGGGTTATCTATTGGGCCACTCACATTTCAAGTACCTGTTCCGCCTGTTGTGAAATGGTATGACCCAATTAAGGGCATTGAGCAGCACCGGGATTCTGAACAATATCTAAAATCAGTTGAAGAGCTAGAGGCAACGCTTGTTAAATCTGGCCTTGATTCGCCAGAGAGTTTGGCACTACTAAGAGATCTACAGGACGAGAGTTCTAAAATGATCGATGGCAATTGGTTTGAGGTGGCGGGTAAAGCAGGAAATCTAGAAAAAATTAAAAATCGAATACGCGATCGGATTGGATTTAAGTCTTCGCGGCAATCCTTTAAAACGTTCTGGGATAAAGACCATCTAAACAGTAAAGGTGTCACTCAGGAACTCACTTTTTTTAATGAAAAAATTAAACCCTTACTTTTAACAAATTACTATCGCACTACTGGGGAGAATGGTTTACCGACGGATAACTTTTGGGCCATCGATTCCCCGTTCGTTTTGCTGTTTGGGGCTGAGTTTTTAGCTCGTACATTTTACTTAACGCGCCGCCATCGCGATCGTAATCTTAAGTGGCCCGATGCCATGCTGTGGCGATGGTATGACGTATTGTTTTTGATTCCAATATGGCAATGGTTGCGAATTATTCCGGTGATTATTCGACTGGATCACGCTAATTTAATTCAGTTGGATCGGATTCGAGATCAAGCGACTCAAGGGTTTGTGACCAACATTGCGGAGGAATTGACGGAAGCGGTATTGGTGCAAGTAGTCAATCGGTTTCAGAGTGATATTGCCACAGGGACGCTGACACGATGGGCGATGAATACTCTCAATCGACCGTATCAAAATATTAATCAACGAGATGAGGTTAGAGAAATTATCGATCGGATATTGAAGATTACGGTTAATCAAGCGTTGCCCCAGGTTAAACCAGAACTTGAAGCCGTGATTCGTCATGTAATGGAAGGAGTATTGGAACAGTCCCCTATTTATAAAGGATTTAAATCAATCCCGTTAATGGGCGCAGTGCCGAGCCAATTGAATGAGCAATTGATTTCAAGGGTAACATCGGGCGCTTATGATGCGCTGAGTCAGGCGCTGGACGATCAAGTGGCGGGAGAGTTGATCAACCAATTTGTGAAGAACTTTGGACGTGCAGTGATTGGGGGACTTCAGGAAGGTGATTCACTAGATGAGTTGCAAAGTTTGCTGAGCGATCTAGTGGAAGAACTCAAAGTAAACTACATTCAGCACCTCGAATCTCCCATGGTGGAGGCATTACCTGCCGCACACTCCTAATAAATTATCCAATCTTCGATCGTAATTTCCTGAGTGCTAAAAGTATTCTCTAGCAGCTTCACATTTTGATCGAAAAGCTGAAATTTCAGGAATCTATTTAAGCTAATTTTTTTCTAGAGATTTGAAAGCCATTGTTGCAAATCTGGTAAGCCCGTAAAATCAAGTAATGCTTCGCCAAGTAGTTCAAGTTGTTCTATTGAAAGCGCCTCGACTTGCGATCGCACTTGCAACGGGAGTTCTCCAACCTGGCGGGCAAGTTGACGACGGATGAGCGATCGTTCCCGCTTAATCCCTTGCTTAATCCCTTGCTCAATCCCTTGCTCAATCCCTTGCTCAATCCCTTGCTCTGTTGTCTCGCGCTCCCAGACTGCATAAGCTTCAGAAAGTACCATCAGTGTCTCCTGTCTACTAAATTCTGCAAAGTCATCTGCTGTAATTGTAACTCTCCAGCTGGTCAGAAGTTGGAGAATTCCATTGCGGCGGGGATGGTTTCTGGGTAATGCCAAAACTTCCCGCACTGCGCATTCTAGGGTTTCATCTCGTCCGAGAATTCTTAGCCATAAGGTTTCTTTGGTGACTGGAAGTTGATCTATGGCCACGATTTGAGTATCTAAGGCTTCGGCCATTTCATACATTCCGGGAAGCCAATCTGATGATTCTTCTCCCTTGAATATCCGAATAATCGGCTGTGTGGTGGTTGCGGCTAGAATCCAAAGCCTGGGCATTTCGTGGGCCTTGAAGCTTCGACCTGCTTTTCGCTGTTCTTCTTCCTGGACCCATAGCAATTTCATTAGACAAGTTTTCACATCTCGGCGGGTTGGGCAATTGTGAAAGGCTTCGAGTAAAGATGCCACTTGAACCATCCGTCCTAGAATGCCTAAATCATCAGAATCCATAGGAACTGGACGATCGGGGATAAACCAGACATCGACGAATTTTGATTCGCCGGGGATTTCATATTGCCGCTCAACTTTACCGAATGGTGATAAAAATTCCTCTAAATGTTGTTTGGCCAATTGGTCGAAGGGGGATTGGGTCATGACGATCGGTTGATTTAACCTTAACCATTAATTTGCAAATTCAATTGGATTCTGATCGCGCCGATCGCGAATAGGAATAGGGGTTGATTGACGATCGCTGAGCAGTGCGGCTGTTTGTTCTAAGGATTCTCTGAGACGTTTTGCGGCGTGAATTGACATATCACGGGGGACATTGATCCGATCGCGTAAATACCGTAATCCCACTTCTGCACCTGACTGGGGCTGACAAACCGTTCCTGTCATCAAATGAGTTAAGGCACAGCGCAAGGCTTGATCAAATAATTCATCGGGTACGGGATTGACTCGAACGATATTTCGGCGATGTTTGATGACGCGATCGAGCGCTTCTCTTCGTGAGGAGTCAGGTTCGGGATAGGTGACATCGGGGAGACCTTGCCAGGGACCGCGATCGACCCGTAATTTGTTTTCTAGCATTTGGGGTTCGCCATTTTCCCAACATCCACCCATTTGCGGCGGAAGGTCATGGGCATGAGTGTGAAAGTCGCTCTGAGTCCCGCGATAGGTGCTTCGGGTTTCCATTGCATCAAACCAATCATTGAATCGAGGATTCTGTCTTAGAGAATAGCCTTTGTAATAGTAAAGACTGGCATTCATCCGCTCGACATAAGGCGTAAAGATTACATCTGCAATGCCAAATTCGGATAGAAAATAAGGGCCAGGGGTTTGAGCGATCGCAGCTTCAACTTGTTCTACAATTTTGATAAACATCTCTCGATTTCGCGCTTCATCATGGGCCGATCGAGCAGGCTGACACAACCATCCACACCAAGCTCGAAATAACAGTCGTTCTAATCGCCGCATTAATAATACAGCCGGATCGGTCATTCCCAAATTGAGGGGACCAAAAACTTGCTCTAATGCAATTAAAATATCATCACTTTCGGTAATGATCTTGCCATCAAGTTCGAGGGCAGGCAGCATTCCCGACGGCACTTTTCGTTTATACCAACTTTCCTTTTCGCCATAACAAAACATGTTACTTTTTGAATGCGATAGGGAATTTGCTTTTCTTCAAGCCAAAGCCAAATCTTTTGACAGTAAGGACACCAAGCATGATTGTCTCGAAACAATGTGACACGCACTTCTGATTCAGGTTGTCCAAACAATCGTAAGGTTGCTTGGGCGTTAGTCGGACCATTGATCCGATCGGTCTGAAAGTCGTGAGTCAGCGCTTCAAGATCTGACCAATTTAATGGAAGAGAAATATTTATTAAAGAAGAAACTACCATGGCATCAATTATTAAAATGTGTCAATCACTAAGCCATATTCTAACAATAATTCCAACAATTATTGGGACATATTTTAAGTAGAAAATCTTTTTCATTGTTGCCAGAAGATCGACAATGCTTGTAATGCCCCAATAATGACCCCTAAGACTCCACCGAGATTAACAATAGCCTGTAGTTCGGTTTGAATCAATTCATTAATGCCTGCTTCCATTTCTTCGGGAGGTGTCGCAACAACACGATCGATAATCACTTGGTCGATTTGCAAAATGGGAATTACTTCCATCACAATGGTTTCTAAATCTCGTTCTAAATACCGATCGAGTACAACTGCCAGTTCATAACTCACAACATCTAATGATTCACTTACGGTCTCTAAACTTTTCAATCGACCGAGTATGACCGAAGCCGCTCGATCCCATTTAACCGATGAACTTAATTCTTGTAAAAGTTCGGCTCCTTTTTCACGCAAGTAGCTACGGACGCTCTCGCCCATGGTTGCTCTGAGTTGACGGATGGTGAAAACTGGAAAATTTTGCAATGATAAGTTCTGGAACAGCTCTTGAAGACGTTGACGAACTCGTAACGAAATGATCAATTCAGCAATTGTTCTGTTGGCAGTCTCCTGTTCATCTAAGCAAAAAGTTCGCAATCCTACTAAAGAATTCTTTAATCCAAATATATTTGCCACAACCCAATAAGTCCCGCTAGTTTTTTCACGAAAGCGATCGTCAATGATTTTTATGTTGCGATCGGTGAGAAAATCGACTAATGCAAGACGCAGATTTTCCGGGGATAAAATACTCTCTAGTAGCCATGTAGAGAGCTTTCCGGATTGATCTGCATTTAATTGAAACTCAAGTAAAACTCGATCGAAAATTTGATTGATCTGTTCTTCTAAAAAGTCATCACGCTTTGCTAAAGTTTGTAGTAATTTCGGTAATGATTCTCCAAACAAATCTTGCAGAATATTGGCTAATACTTTTGTTGTATTCTCAGCGCGCCCAGTTTTTATTTGTTCTAAGGAAAGCTGCAACATCCAGAGAATAGCCGCTTTGACCCGATCGACTTGCAATACTCTTCGTGCAATGCCTTGAATCTCATCAGGGGTTAGCAATGATCCCATGATGCTGTCAGCAATTCGTTTGGCGAGTTTTTTTTGATTGCGGGGGATAACGCCGGGAGTGAAGGGAATTTGATAGTTTCCAATAAATTTTGCTCGATAAGGCCGAAATAACATGCGAATGGCAATGTCATTGGTAAAGTATCCAATGATGCCTCCGACAATGGGAGGTGTTGCGAGTGACCAAATCTGGGAGGTTTCCACAGCTAAACCGTCGTGCAGTTAAATGAGTGCAGTTGAATGGATTGCAATTGATTTGCGGGCTTATTTTGTCAAAACCAGCACTCCCATAGTACCGCCTGCAATCGGATAATGAACTGCTTTTGTAAAACCTGCGGTAATGGCTATTTTTACTTGCTCGGCTCCCGTCGGAAACCGATCGAGGCTAGGTGCAATATAAGCATACTCATCGATAAATCCTAATTTGGCAGCAGCGGGCACGACTTGATTGTCGAGATACCATTGCTGAAATCGACGAATGAGTGGATTACTGGGGCGATGCATGTCAAGAATGGCGGCTTTTTTTCCTGTCTTTAGCACGCGATACATTTCTTTAAAGGCTTGAGGAATATCAACCACATTTCGCAATCCATAACTCATAGTAATGCAATCGACATGGGCATCCGGTAGCGGCAACTCTAGCGCATCTCCAGGAACCCATTGAATGTTTTTCTTATCAAGATTACGCTGCCCTGCAAAATCCAACATTTCTTCCGCAAAGTCCAACCCAATTACCGTGCCGTCATCACCCACCCGATCGCTCAGTAATGCCGCCACATCCCCGCTCCCACAGCAAATATCGAGGGCACGATCGCCAAGCTTAGGTTGTGCCCATTTGACGGCCATTAGTTTCCAAATCTGGTGCTGGCCAAAACTCAGGGTGTTGTTGAGTTGATCGTAAACAGGAGCAATCCGATCAAACAGCGATCGAACTTCAGCAGCGCGGGTTTCCATAATTAATCGGCGAGAGTTATTTTTGGGTTTAAAGCGCGATCGCTATAGATCTATATTAGAAGAAATTTGGAACCATATCCCCAATTCAATCAGACCTCTGA
>JANXNM010000145.1 GCA_025354065.1 Synechococcales cyanobacterium 340R_concoct_173_sub
CCCATCGTCGTCTTCCGGCCAACCCCCGCAAACATCGCAAAATCCGCCAACGCATTAAACTGTTTCACCCGTTCCTCATCTCCCAACACCCGAAAACTCATCTCCCCAACACACCCGACAAACTGACTGCGCGAATCTGGAGCGATCGCCGTTTGAATATTAAAATAGCTCGGAAAAATTCCCTCAATCAATTCATTTGAAAACTCAATTCCACTATATTGATTCCATTTCCGCAGCAAACTATTAAACACCCGATCGCGATCGGGTAACGGATTATCCACCGCCCCCTGTCGAAAATTCGTCGGCGTAAAAAATCGCAAATCCACCTGTTTACATTGACTCGAAGCCTGCTCAAACAACTGACCATAACTCGAAAACCCTGCCCAAGGCTGCCCCGACTGCACCGTCCCCAACACACTCACTACCATCAAATCAGCCGCACCCAAATGCCAAGCCTTCGCCGGATTCAAATCCAACCACAACTTGCTCAAATGGCCAAACAACAAATCATCCAACAACGAAATCCGCCACCAGCAAGCCGTCCCCGCCGGAATGGGCTGATCGTACTCCCACCGAATTTTTCGATCGTCCGTCTGAAGTGGTGACAATGTAAATGCTTTATCCGTCTTTTGTTCATGCAATCGATCGGCCAACGGCTTATCAATAGCACTCACAATCTCTAAAAATAATGCATGATAATGTCGCCCCGTTAGGAAACTAGGATAGATAGGCGATCGCGGCACAAGATTCAAAACAAGACTATGGGGCATAATAAAAAATCACAAATAAACGCTAACTAACCAACGCCGCACTCAAAATCCGCTAATTTTCTCTAGGTCTGGCTTATACCGAAATTCATCCCTCATCTTCTACTTACCATGCCACCCCTCACTCGCAATATGATTAAAGCTGCGAAGGTAAACAACATTCGATATAGGAACATTCAGGAGAGGAGATTGTTGATCGTCATTTGTCCCATGTGCGCCGTAGTACCAAATCGTATTCGTATTGAGTTGAATAGATAACAACTCGACTTCATGTACACTATTAAACCCGGCTTCATAGCCTTTAACTACAATGGGAGTACCAGGTTCAAATTGAGATAATTGTTCAATCAATTCTTTGACAGTCATGTTACTTCTCATCCTGTAATGTTGTACTAGATAGTGATTTTGTGTAAGTAATCACAGCACCATCCTTATCATTATGCTGACAATGAAGTTTTTCATCAAAGCCGACTGGCCTCCATTTCGTGAAAATACCGGGTAAATCAACAAAACCAAGCTCTTTATCGTAGTTATACGTTAACCCCACCTCAATTTCATGCCCGTAAGGACCAAGTTTAATGATGATATCTTTCTGATAGGCTGAACCATATCTAAGATCTCTGATACACCAGCGAGTTTCTTCTTGATGATAAAAACGTTCATACACATTGGCCGCTGAATATTGATTAGTTATGTCTCCCGTTTCTTTATCTTTTTTCCGAATTAAACGATCGAGAGGTACAGAGATTTGAGGCATCTTAGAGAAGTCATCTCCATAGGTTCCATCGTCGTAAATCAATGTTGCAGAAGGTGTCCAACTGCGCGTAACAACCAAACCCTTCTCGTGTATTGGCTGGCAAGTCAAATCTGCTTTATAAACATAATCATGCAGCATCGAGAAAAGCTCAACGACTCGATAATCATCAATCTGCTGTGATTTTGTAATACATCCAGAAATTGCTTTAGTGTCAAATGAAGGCAATGACCTTAGAACTTTCTGATACTTCTGCCAGCCTTCATCAGTCAAAGTATTGGCAAATTTCGGAATTACGTTGCCAACAAGAATCACCTTCGCATCTTTAATATCGCCTCTACGGTTGCATCTTCCTGCTCGTTGGATAAAATTTTCAGGAGGACAGATTTGAGATATGAGAACTTCAGCATTTAGATCGCAGCCAACTTCTATCGCGCTCGTAGTAACTAAGATATAGGGCTTTTTCTGTTCGTCACATTGCTGAATTAGCTGATAGAGTGGTGTTCTAATTTGATTTGCAAGACGCCCATGATAAAGAAAAAGAAATTGCTCTTGTGGCTGACTTATAACTTCAAGAGACTTTTTAATTATTTGGTAGATAGCCGCTGCATCCTTAACTGTCTCTACAACTGCTAAGATTCGTCGATTTAGTTTTGCAGACCATTCTTGCAGGATTATTTTGGCAACTTCACCTTGGAAAGTTTCGGGAAATTCTGAATTACGAACAAGTTTCTCAAGCCATGTAAAACTACGCTGACCTAGATAGTCCTGTTTGAGAGTTGTCTGTTGAAATTGAAGCAATTTTTCAATATTTTGCTCATTCTCAATATAGTCAATTGTCTCCAGGTAATCAAAGTGAGCAGCCTGCTCAGGAGGCATTGTAGCAGTCATAAGGACAATCGATCGGCCAGCCTCATAGAGTGACTGAACTAGGTTACGGAAATTAGTAAATGCTATTTCATCATAACTGTGAGCTTCATCAAAGCAAATCAGAGTTTTGACCTGATTAATTCTGAGTGGGAATGTAAACGATTTCTGCTTATCACCAAATGAGAAGTATCGATACAAAAATTTATCCAGAGTCGTAAGAATAACATCGCCCTTATAGAGATGTCGTCGAAGATTGATTGTAAGATTTTTGCTAATATCTACTCCATTTTTATAAACCCACCGTTTCATCTGGGATCCGGTATCTACGACTAAAGACACTTCACGATCCCTATTTTCAGGCAATTGAGAGAACTTAATTAGATACTTCTCTACGCGCTGCTTCTGGTCTTCTAATAGACTCTTAGCTGGAAGAGGCAGAATGAGGCGATAGCCCTTTGCTAAAGTTGGAAACAGCACAGACTCGGTTTTACCTGATCCCGTTGGACCTTTAAGCATTATGGAGGGATGCTCAGTTTCAGCGATCGCCCTATACATCTCTACCTGCATAGGATTTGGATCAAAACCCGCCAAGTGCTGATAGATCGATTGAGTATCATAATTTTTAGGTAAATCTCTTGACAGTGGCCTAAGTAGAATTTTGCGCGGTTCCACCTTAGGATGTTGTGATAAGGAATGCCACCAATCCTTCACAATCTTATCGAGAGCATGACCAAGTTTTGAATCAGATTCCTTGTCATGTAAGTTTTCTAGTTGAGCTTTCTCTGATGGTTCCAGCTTTTTAGTCCAATATTTGAAAGTCAGCCCCAATGATTCCTGCTCGAACGGCCAGGGATCAAGCAAATAATTTGTATCATCAATTTTCGATATTGTGCAATCCATAAATGTGCGAGATTCAGCCTGATTCTCATCACCTATCACGCGACAAGCTAACTCAGCTTCAATTTGATCACACATCTCCAAAATATACAACTCTTGAGCGTATGAAAGAGGATCTTGACTTAAGAGCCTTGCATATTCCAGATTGTCTTTTCTTAAGCTATGGGTGTCACGACAGATATCTTTAACCGAGAAATCATGATGCCCTCTAGCTAGGGTCTGTGCCCATAAATCTTGGCTTTCAGCAAGAAACCTATGTCCTTTGAAAGAATAGATGTATTGTTTGAATATACCTTTTGGTGTTGTTTGAACCTGAATCGAGAATCTCTGAGGCTTACCCATATCGTGGAGATCAGCCGATTTTAGGACTCGGTCGCGCGAACCTTCTACCGCAGGGAAATCTTTCCATTGCTTCACTAAACGTCTCACATTGCCGACGTGATCGCCTAATGGTTGTAACCGGATCTCAGATGGAATTACTGCTGGTTCACCTGGAAAAAATAGACGCCCGAAGTTAAACCGACGTTTTTCATTAGGTTTAGACATTCACCTCACCTCTCAAAAGATTAACTAGAGAAACAGGGATATTGATTTCATCATTGTTGGTATAGTAATCCAACTCTGGCAGATGGTAAGCAGCCTTAGGAAAATAGCCTGCAACAAATGGAATAAAGCCATCAACTTCTGTCGGTATAGAGTCAAGAAATCCAATCCGACTTGATGTAGATGTAGTATCAGATGCCCATTGGTAGCGATAAAGATTATAAATATCACAACCACCGGGGAATTGACCTCGTTGCAACAGATCTTCCATAGGCAGGATCGTAGATGGATGAGCCGCGATCGTTTTTTCCTCTAACTTAATAGGTAAAGAGACTTCCGTGACCACGGCAAAGCCTTCTTTCCCAATCTTACAGCCGTAACATTCCAAATCTTGAAAATGTTCTAGTCCTTCGAGAGAATCAGCAACAACATAGCCTTCTAACTCCTCAGCGATCAAATACTCCCAGGTATGCAGTTGAAAATTAGATTTGTTGTCTGCCTGGTAAATTTGGGAAAATGCATCATGATTAAACTCGCGCATTCCTTTGCGATAAGTACGATGGATACCCTGCCATGTGCCAGTTTTGGGATAAGCACCGAGGGAAAGATAGCGTGCTGGTAATACATACGTCGGTGGATTATCGTTGTTGACGCGAGTTTCTGGTATGTCTAATCCCACACTCATTATTCCTAGTCTTCGGAGGAAGCCAGAAAAAGTAGATGGTGGCACAAAGGGATAAGTTGCAATGTTCAGAATTGATCCGGGCAGGATGCGAAATGTCATCGCTGCCGTAGGCTGAATTGTAAGCTTAAGGCAGTACATAGATTACGCCTGCAAAATATTATCGACAAAGTTACTGGAGTATTCCTGTAACTTCTCAAGGGCTGCATCACCGATCCATCGATCGAAATGAGATAACTGAATATGGTTACTGGTTAATCCTGGAGTCCTAGCCAATCGGGTAAAGTCTGTGATAGCAGTTTCGGGATTAGTAACTGACGGGGAAATCATTGGACGTTTACCTCTAGGAACTAGGTATCGATCTACAACTAAAAGCGGCATATTAGTTCCTGGTTCTTCTGCGATCGCGATACCTTTTGGGTTTCCTGATCCAATGCGAGGCAGTGCATCTAAAAAAGCATAAGCAACTGAAGCAAACTCGAGGTCAGTAATGCTCAAACCATGATTAGAAACTGGGTAGAGAATACCAGGTTGATTATATTGACGCTTAAAGGGAATAGGGGTTTCATCCTTTTGATTGACTAGTCTCGCAGGATGCATGGCCCTTTGCTTATCAACAGGATAGATATCTTGAACGGCAACCCCACCACCATGGGTCACTCGTCCAATTAAAGTCTTTTTGCCTGCAATTAATCCTCCATAAGGACCACAGATTGGACATTCGGGCAATGCACAGGTTGCCGGAATCCCACATTTCTGTTTATCCCCCAATAGAACACCACTTTTTACAGGTGCCCAAATCAGGCAGCGTCGTTCTACGCCTCGCCGCTTAGTGGGTGAAATATAGCATTTTTCAATTGAACGATTGTCTGTAGTTGTAAGCTTAACTGTCTCAACTAGATTGACATTGACTTGTACTTCGTGACCAAAATACAGTTCTTGAGAGCCTTCCAGGATCGCATAAATGTCAAAGTGCTGACGGGAATTTTTCTTGTCTTCGGGGAGTCCAGTTGCCATTAATTTTTCTCACTTGTTGATTTTAGTTTGCGTACTAGTTCAGGAAAGCGGGTGTAGAGAGAGAGCTTAAGATTATAGGTCAGCTCTTTCCAATCCCTTTCCTGAGCATAGTGATTCGATGTTGAAAAATACTGATAAGCCTGTGAAATATCATCTGCATAGAGTTGAATATAATGCCCCCCTTTTTCATCTTTTTCTTCTCGGTCTGAAACACCTAATTCATCTAATAGCCACTTAGTCTGACTATAAATAAAATTATTACCCAAACTGCAATATAGCCTTGCTTGAACACTAGTTTTCTTCTCATCTCCTAAGGTAGCGTAGTAACTAAAGGCAATAGCATCATCAACTTTTTCAATCAATTTACTGACTTCTCGCTCTGCATCATCCTGCTTCATCAATTTTTTTGCAGTATTCTCCAGTGATTTTGCAAACGCATAGGTCAAACCTGTTAACGCAGCTACATCCCGATAGAGTCTTGCTCGTTTTGGTATTTGGCTATCTGAGTCCATATAGTCTCCTAAGTCATGGATAAAAATCTTCCAGTATAATGCCCGAACTTTTTCTAGCCCTAAGTCGGTAGAATAGCTGGATTCTTTAGTAAGTTTATAGTCAGCTAAGTATGGGAGGTCTTGCTGGATATATCGAATTGCACCTCCTAAGGGCATATTGACATCTTTGCTGGAAGCTAGAATAAACTGCCTATAGCAATCCATCAGACCTTTTAGGAATACAAGATGCCTTCCCTGTAACGTTAACTGACTTCCTTGCATAATGAGTGAGAATTTGAAATCACTCAAAACTTCAACAGGAAACATTGATGCAACTTTAGCAAGAGCATATTGCACCTGCCCCAATTTCTGAGACGCCAGATCTCCACCACTGGTTTTCTCAGAAGTCAGAATCAGGTAGCGACCCGCACTCAAATGCATTTCTTTATTAGTCAGCATTCGGATATAGTCTTTAATCTTCAGTTCTGATTCTGTTTTACTGTCTTTTGTTTCAAGTTTTAGAATGATGCTTTCATCTGTCACTTTCAGAGGAGAAGCAAATGATAATGCTGCACAAGAGGCACAAATATGTGGTCTACCCTCACCAGAAGACGATTGGCGTCGTTGGGAAGGTCGCTCAAACATGAATCGCAATACTTGCCAACGTGCTTTTTTAGGGTCGAGTGCGACACCACAGGAGTAGCAAAATTCCTTACTATCATCTCCAGGCGATCGTACTCTTGGAAAAATAGGTTGTTCTGTCAGTAGTGAAGTTGGTAGTGGCTCTAAATCACTTTTTGACATTTCAAGTAGACGATACATCTCAGAAATGCACTGAGTAAAGATATCTCCTCTGGTCGAATTTATTTGGTCAGTTGCAGTCTTTGAAAAGATTTTAGAAATTGCAGTAATTTTAGAAAATTTCTCAGGTTGTTCTATCTCATCGAGTCTAACAAATTTAAAAGGGTCGTTACCTGACTCTTTGGTAATATGTAATTTTTGTTGAATAGAGACTCGACGTAAAATAACTCTATCAGTTAACTTATCCTGCTGTTTTTGTAATTTCTTTTGTTCTAACTTAGCTATTTTAGGATCTAGAAGCTGCTGCTTAATTTCTTCCAGCTCCTGCCAAATTCTCTCCTGCTCCTGTAAGCTAGTAATGAAAGATTTTTGGAAATATTCGGTATATTTCTGAGCTTCCTTAACTTGCATTATAGTTTTATCATCTAACTCTTTTTGCTTGGACTTTTGTTCCTTCTCATTCAACTCAGAGCCAACCAGTTCTTTCTGAAGTTGGTCAATTTGAACTTGTCGTTTGAACTGTCTTTGTTCAACATCTCGAATAACAGCACGATACCAAGCAGCCAGAACGAGAGCTTGTGACTCTGTTAAGACTGGCACATCCAAGGTACTAAATCCACGCCCAGAAAGAGTAACAGCATTAAGCATAGTAATAAAAGTCTGCGCTAATCCCGGCATCTGATATTTTCCATAATCAGAGAAAGCGACTTCTGTAAGAAATTTCTCCCAAATGTTTGGGAAATCCTGAAGTTCGACCAGCGCTGGGATAAAAATCTGAACGTGTCGATCGCTTTCATCTAGTACGACAATGTGGTAAACACTTTGTAAGTATTCTAAAAATCGATCGATCGCACTTTCAACTGCTAGCCGTGATTGCAATTCACCCGGTAGGGGAGCCTTATAGAGTATTTGAAACTTACCAAGAATAGTATCACCACATAGAATTTCCTGACCTACTTGAGAAAGTTGAGGTAGAATATTAACTACTTTTGACTCTCTAGCAATATTTAAATCTCGAATTAACTTTGGAGAGTTAAGAGATTGTGCAATAGATCTCACTTCTGGATACTGAGATAAGGCTCCAATCAATTCTTTTGTTCCAGCAATTGATTGAGATACTAAAGCACTAGTTAGAACTTTTATTGCTAGTTGATCACGCATAAATTTACCTTCGAGAATTTTTGAAGTAGCAGATGACGAAAATCATCACCTGCCATTGTGTTAATCTAAACGACTTACAGATCTAGAAAATCTGAGTAGCTGACTACATCACCATCCTGATCAACAATTGCATCAGATGACTCTAGTTCATGAATCATATAGTCATAAACTACAGCTTGCTGTCGATGAAAATCCCGTTGTTGTCGATACTCAGCGATTGCTAGTTGTTTTATTTCGCCTGGATCCATACAGATTTCCTCTTTTTTGCATGACAAAATGTCGAAGAGTGTATGAAGTGCTAAACTTATAGGTGCGAGACTACTAAGAAGCAGGTCGAATCTCCGACCTCTTCAACGTATCATAATTTTTCTAAGTCTCGCTGATTAAGAGGAAATTTTCTCTCGACAGCTTTACATTAGCCCTTGTAGGGATTGAAAATCGCAAGATTTTGAGATGATACATTTCTCACCCCCGAAACCCTTTTAGGGATATCTATTAAGCCAGAAACTTCCTCTGGCTTTTTTGATGCTGAGATCTTGAATCATATAGAAATAATCCTCTTATCTAAAGTTATACGGTCACCTGAGAATTAGTCTCTGCTACTCCCAGCCTTAACCGATACTCAAACCGCATCCCCACCCGACGCCGATCGAACTTCCATCCTTGCTTCTCAGCACAATGTTTCGTCGCCGAAAAACGATGACCCACACGACTTACCAAATCGTCTGTCGAATACCAAGCTCCATCACCCATTACAGAAACCAACAACTCCAACTTTGTCATAATTTACTCCGAAAACATTATGTAGACAGAACTTATCCTTAGAAATCAAGCCAATCCGATTGCATTCCTGTAAAATGTAGTTGCATGGACTCAATATAAATCACAAACTCTAAAAGTGCAAGTAGAAATTTAAAATGGTACGCAAAAAAGAAACACTTACACTGTCAGTTCTGCCCGGAACTAAGGAAAAACTTGATGCGATCGCCGATCGTCTTGGGATTACTTGGGGCACCAAACCCAGCTCTTCAGGACTGGTTACGAAGATCGCTGAGCAGGAGTATGAGGTCTCCTTACCCTTCACTCTTTCCACCGTTCAAGTTCAAGCACTTCGTCAAGCAGTACGGGATCTCGTAGATGCAGGAAAGATCGAAGAAGCAAAAAGTATACTTACACTTTTAATCGATCGGGGAACCCTTGAAGCACCATTTCGGCAAGACCTGATGCGGCAAGTCAGTCAACCTATGGAAGGCTGGCGCATTCAAGCCAACCAGTTTATTGATAACCAACAGTCCTTTCATATCGTCTATGGCAACTCCCAGGGAACAGCACTAGAGTTCACCGCTCGTTACGCCGAAGTCACCTTTCACGAAAAACGATACTACTTACAGATTTGGTGTGACGAAACCACTGACAGTACAGACGTGACCGCACTCAAACATAATCGTTGCCTGAGATTTGATCGGATTCAAGCACTCCTACCCATTGACGGCAAATGGCGGGGAAGCCTTGATAGCCTTGAAGTGACGTTTAATCTCACAGGCTGGCTCACAAAAGCCTACGAACCCAAGCTCGACGATATTGACGACCAAATCTTAGACAAGACTCGCCAAATTACCCGTCGTATCGTAAATCCTTTCTGGTTTTTTCGCGAAATTTTTCCCTACGGCGAAGACTGCGAAATCATTAGCCCACCTAAAATTCGTGAACAGTTTCGCCAAAAAGTTCAAAATCTCTACGATCGCTACAACCCCTAAACTAATCAAGCCCCCATTTCCGCCGCCAACTAGACGTCGATCGCCTGCCCGATCGTTCCTGTTCCTGATTCTGTCGGGCCAAAATTTCCTGCGCTGTCCCCACCAATCCCGGATCTCGGTACGCAATTCCGGCCCGTGTTTCCAAATGATCCTGCTCCATCTC
>JANXNM010000157.1 GCA_025354065.1 Synechococcales cyanobacterium 340R_concoct_173_sub
AGCCAGAACAACACCAGCTTGTCCTAGCCCTACTTCGTCGCGTTTCACCCGTGGAAATCAATGAACTAATGGACGATGAACTCATCCTCTGTGCAGAATCGATATTTCTAGAACTCGATCGGGCAGAAGCAGAGTACGAGAGCCTTAGCGCATGAGCAAATTTAGTCGTCGTGAAGTCTGGCTCACCGATCTTGGGATGGCAGCCAAAGTTCGTCCCTGTTTGATCGTTAGCATTCCTGCAACACTGGACGACCGTGCCCTCGTCTGCCTCGTTCCCCATACCACCGCCATCCGCAATTCCCGTTTTGAAGTCTCTCTAAAAATCCGTTTCCTCAAACCGGGTGCATTTGATGTGCAAAACATTGTCACCGTTCCCCATGTCAAATTGATTCGGAAATTGGGAGAATTAACAGAATCTGAAATGCAGGAGATCAACGATCGGCTGAAGTTTTGGTTGAACTTGGATTAGATCATGATTGGTCTAGGGCACGAGCATCTGAAACCTAAGGTTTTGCAAGGGGATTTGCGATCGTTAGGCGAGAAGATGGAAAATTAAGAATGGGCCGATCGTAACTGTGAAAAGGGTAAATATGCCTAAATCTCATGGATTAACTAGGATTGATGATCGATCGCTAATTGTCGAAGAATTAATTTCTCAGTCTCGTCTAAATCCGCCACAACTCCTCGTAGTCGCCAGTTTCGCTCATAAATATTAATAACTTCTGCCTCGCTTAGATAGGCGATCGAAGCGGTATCACCTTGCCAACATAGTGACTTGAGGAATGGCAACTGTTTAAGATTGAGTTTGGACATCACAATTTACATACAATTACATACAAAAGCTTGGAACAGTAGTATCTAGATCTGATTATATCGTCGATCGATCGTTCTGTAGAATGGCATCTTATACTAGAGCTATCCACCTCCTATGACCCCGCACCATGATTACCCAAGCTTTACCCAAAACCTCGACTCATGACTGGATGTCGATCGCAGACCAGTTTCAGGCGATCGTGGGGGCGAAAAGCGTCGTGCGTCGTCGTGAAGAACTCTTGGTTTATGAATGTGATGGACTCACTAGTTATCGCCAACGTCCCGCTCTAGTGGTTTTACCGCGCACCACCGAAGAAGTCGCCCAAATCATTAAAATTTGCGATAAGCATAAAGTCCCATTTGTTGCGCGAGGGTCTGGAACCGGACTTTCAGGCGGCGCATTGCCTATTGAAGATTGTATTTTAATCACTACGACATTAATGCGGAAAATCATTAATATTGACTATGAAAATCAATCCGTCACCGTACAACCGGGCGTAATTAACAATTGGGTCACCCAGGCGGTCAGTGGTGAAGGGTTCTACTATGCACCCGACCCATCGAGCCAGATTATTTGTTCAATTGGTGGCAATGTCGCAGAGAATTCGGGGGGTGTGCATTGTTTAAAATATGGAGTCACGACTAATCATGTATTGGCATTAACGATCGTCACTCCAACGGGCGAAATTTTAAATCTAGGCGGTGAAATGCCTGAAATGCCAGGGTATGATTTGACGGGCGTATTTGTCGGATCTGAAGGAACGCTCGGGATTGCAACAGAAGTGACGCTACGAATTCTGAAATCATCGGAATCTATTCAAGTATTGTTAGCGGATT
>JANXNM010000171.1 GCA_025354065.1 Synechococcales cyanobacterium 340R_concoct_173_sub
TAACTGATCGATCGCAATATCTCTCGACGATGCCTCAATGCGACATCCTGGAAATTCTAGAACAGATGCCTCCACTTGTCCGGAGTCTAAGGTTTTAACAAGCATTGTAAGATTCATCGATCGCCTCTCTTTCAACTGATATGATAATGTCATTATAAGCTTTTGGCAAAGCCCTCTGACCGGGAATCGCCCCACCGAAGCCCAAACCGACCTGCAAAGTGCGTTCAGCTTGCTGGCTCAAAGAGCATCGACCTTGCCCAAGCCAAACAAGCGTAAGATCCGACAGATTGGCAAAACAACTTCAATCTTGCGCTTTACTACCTTGCAAATGGTGGATTTGACGAGAGTGATGGATTGTACGATCGTGCCTTTGAAGCATCTACAGAAATGGTTGAAATGGCAATTCGGGATTTAGATGATTATCTGGCGTTATTTCCCGATGGTCTCCGACCAACCGTAGGTCATCGCATACAGGCGCAGGAGGTTCGCGATTCCTCCAGGAGGACTTTCTGCTTAGGCAGAGGCTTCGCCAACGCTAACGTCGTTCTACGTTGGTTTAGGGGGAGAGGGGGAATCGATTATAATGAAAGCTAATTGAGTTCGTAGGAAGAATGCCAACCGTTTTACGATCGGGTCCATATCGTTTCTACTTCTATAGCCATAAACCCAATGCGCCTCCCATATCCATATCGATCGAGATAAGCTGTCAGCTAAATATTGGCTTACTCCGGTTAGCTTGGCTTCAAACATAGGATTCAGCGAAAAGGAGTTACGAAAGATTCGAGAAATTACTGAAGAAAACCAATTAATGTTTGTGGAGGTCTGGAATGACTACTTTGGCAGTACAAGCGGATGAACGCATTAAAGAAGTCGAATTTACGGGTACGAGCATTGTTGTGGATCTGGTCGATGGGCGATCGATTGCAGTGCCACTGACTTGGTATCCACGATTATTGAATGCAACCCCGGAACAACGATCGCAGTGGGAAATTTGCGGAGGTGGTTATGGCTTACATTGGGAGTCGATCGATGAAGACTTGAGTATAGAGGGAATGCTACGTGGTGC
>JANXNM010000200.1 GCA_025354065.1 Synechococcales cyanobacterium 340R_concoct_173_sub
CTACTTCTTAAGATTTGGAATTTGGAGTCGTAGAATCGTCGTCTTTGGTGAGGTTTCCCGTCGGCGAGTTTTTAGGCGAAGGGTTTAAACTAGATAGACCGGGAAACGGATGGGGAAACCCAGAAATCCCTTGAACTTCACAGGTAATATTTCCTATGCAAAGCGGCTGGCGAATTGGAACTCTCTTTAAGATTCCTCTGTTTATCGATCCATCTTGGTTCTTGATCGTTGCATTTTTGACGTTCCAGAATGGCTCGATTTGGCAACAGAGATATGAAACTTGGACCCCCACAATGGCCTACGGAGCCGGGTTTATTATGGCGCTGTTGCTGTTTGCATCAGTGTTGCTCCATGAGCTAGGTCATAGTCTTGTGGCACAGTCGAAGGGCATTGATGTCACGTCGATTAAATTATTTTTGTTTGGCGGCGTGGCCTCTATTGAAAAAGAACCCCAAAAGCCCGGAGACATGTTCCAAGTAGCGATCGCAGGTCCACTCGTCAGCGTGTTTTTGTGGATTTT
The DNA here is from genome assembly GCA_025354065.1 of Synechococcales cyanobacterium 340R_concoct_173_sub. The sequence goes on from JANXNM010000200.1 coordinate 521, forward strand.
CTGCACCTTTATCGTCGCGCTGTTGTTGAAATATGCACCGACGATTAGTCCGGTGGCATTTGTGATTTTGAGTAGCATTGCCTCGTTAAATTTGACCCTGACCCTGTTTAATTTAATTCCTGGGCTGCCGCTTGATGGTGGCCAAATGCTAAAAGCTGCCATTTGGAAGAAAAGCGGAGACTATCTGACGGGTGCTCATTGGGCGGCCCGATCGGGTCTGTGGCTGGGTTGGATTATTTCGATCGTGGGCTTTTCGGATGTATTGGGCTTGACTAGTTTACTCGGTCTACCCGAAGTCGTAGGCTTCTGGGGGGTGTTGATTGGCTGGTTCATGCGACAAAATGCCGTGAGTGCCGATCGGTTGACGGACGTGCAAGCTGCTCTGTTGAATTTGGACGCGCAGACTGTCATGACACGCAACTATCGGGTGTTCGATGGCCATCAAACCTTGCGACAATTCGCTGAGGAAATGGTTCTAAAAAGCGATCCAACTGTTGCCTATTTTGTCGCCTCCGATGGTCGTTATCGCGGATTGGTGACGGCGGATGTGTTGCAAACTATTGAGCGTAGTCTGTGGGATTCCACAAAACTCGAAGACGTGGCTCAGCCGTTGCAATCGATTCCCCATGTGATTGAAAAAACGCCTTTACCTGAAGTGATTCAACAAATGGAACGTTCTGGAAATGATCGCATCACCGTTTTATCTCCGGCGGGTGCAGTGGCGGGTGTGATCGATCGGGGCGACATTACAAGAGCTGTGGGCGAAAAGCTAGGGTTTGGCATTTCCTCAACCTTGTTGCAACAAATTAAGACCTCCGGCGACTATCCGCCCGGTCTTCAATTAGGGCGTATTGCAGATTCTGTTCTTGAGTTTCAAGGCAAGAATGCGATCGGGGTTGTGGCTGAAGAAGTCAAAGAAGAATCAGCTTAATTTAGCTCAACTTCTAATACGAGGTTACTAATACTTCCGTAATCTTGCCGCGCTTTGAGCCTTGGGAATTAATATTTCGGGATGCGTAAATAGTATGGATATTGAATCCAGAATACAAATCCCGAATAAACTCACAATCTGAGTTAGACAACATGACATGAACACCCCGATCACGCAGTCTCTCGAAAGTATCCCTCAATCGAATTTGGTCCCCTTCAGTGAACGAGTAGCGAGTGTATGATGTGAAACTACTGGTTTGATTCAGGGGCTGATAAGGGGGATCAAAGTAGACAAAATCATTGGACGATCGGGCACGGCGTAATACATCTTCAAAACCGACTGGCTCAATCCGCGTCGTCTTTAATTGTTTAGAGCAGACGCGGAGTAAATCAGGATCATAAATACTAGGATTTTTATAGCGTCCGATCGGGACATTAAAATGACCCTTAGAATTTTCGCGATATAAACCATTAAAACAAGTCTTATTCAAATATAGAATACGGGCCGCACGTTCTACATTATTACCGACCCAAAACCATTCTGCCGTCTCTTCCACCCGCGATCGGACATCATAGTAATAGGACTCATCGTGATGCAGATAATGGTGATGGATCTGCGTAATAATCTCCTCTACTTGATCCTGAATGCAACGATAGACATTGATGATCTCCAAATTTATGTCTGACAAAAAGCTGCGCTTGGGCCGCAAATTGAAAAACACTGCCCCGCCCCCAAGAAACGGCTCATAATAATTGCGATAGGTCTTCGGAAAAAGCTCGTTATACTGTGCAAGCAGTTGACTTTTTCCGCCCGCCCATTTTAAAAACGGACGAGGAACAATAGCACCAGGGGATCTAACTTGGGTCAGCATTGGCTTATGATAAAAGGGAATTAACGGGCTAGAACGAATTAATTACCATGGGCGATCTTTGGAGTACGGTTTCAAAATATCCGCGTTTTTTAGTTGGCGTGATGCTGGGCGTGATCCTAAATGGATTTTCGCCGCTCATGCCACTATTAAAACGTCCCATTACAGCGATCGCTGTGGTAGCAATGCTGATTGCTGTGATGTCTTTCTTTGTTTTCACGTTGAAAGCAATGTTAGGAATGGAGATTGAGCCTCTATAGATCACATGATCTAGATCATCCGATCTAGTGTACCCCATGCTTGATCTCAGCTCAAGGTCTGATAGTGAATAATTAGTTGAAAACATATTTTCGATAGTTAGTTATCAATAGTTCGGTTTTTCGGTTTTTTGAATGTGGGAGCGTAGTAATGGCAACAGATAGACGGGTGGCAAAGGTCGCAGAATTAATGCGACGAGAAGTGAGCCAGTTAATGATGTCGGGTATTAAGGACGATCGGGTTGGGGTTGGTATGGTAAGCGTCACGGATGTGGTGGTATCCGGCGACTTACAACATGCCAAAATCTTTGTCAGTATTTACGGTTCAGACGAAGATCGGGCGACGACGATGGAAGGCTTAAATTCAGCGACGCGGTTTGTCCGTAGTGCTTTGGGCCAGAGAATGGGCTTGCGACGGACCCCAGAAGTGATATTTATTGAAGATATTTCCTTGGCACGCGGTACTGACATGCTCAGCTTGATCAATCGTTTGACAGATTCTCGTAAAGAGTCAGGTGTCGAAGATTGGTTGAATAAGGAGGCGGAACTCGATCGTCAGGCTGAACTTGCGGAGTTGGACGAAGACGAAGACGAGGATGACGAGGAGCAAACTGAATCCAGCGGCGCATAAAAACTTCAAGACTAAGCTGTGAGGTTAAATCTTGGCTCGGATGTCTTGGCTCGGATGACATTAACCCCACTAATTTGCGATCATGATTTCGGAATCCAAACGCCAACATCCAACATGCTTCCGATCGTCTCTTCCCTTACGATTTCCCAATTGATCGCCCAGCTCATTGTGGTGCGGACAACAGGTTATTTATTTGATCAGCAGTTGCAGTATCCCCAATGGGAAGCCGACAGCACAAAGCTACGTCATCTCGTCCAAACTGTCGGCGTAGGGGGCGTAATTTTTTTGGGGGCGAGTGCGGCAGAAATGGCGTTAAAAACAGCTCAACTTCAAGCTTGGTCAGCCATTCCACTATTGATGTGTGCGGATGTCGAAGAAGGAGCTGGGCAACGGTTTAGCGGAGCCACCGTCTTTCCGCCGCCGATGGCATTGGGTGCGATCGCCCTGAAAAATCTGCCCTATGCGATCGAGTTAGCCCGTCAAATGGGATCGGTAATTGCTCAAGAATCTCGGGCGATCGGTCTAAATTGGATTTTGGCCCCGATCGTAGATGTGAATAATAATCCCAAAAATCCTGTAATTAATATTCGGGCCTTTGGCGAAGATCCGGTTATTGTCACCGCCTTAATTACTGCATTTATCCAAGGCGCACAGGAGTATCCAGTTCTCACCTGCGCGAAACATTTTCCGGGTCACGGCGATACGGATTTAGATTCTCATTTAGAATTGCCGCGTATTGATCATGATTTGGCCCGTTTGGAAGCCGTTGAGTTTCCACCGTTTCAGGCGGCGATCGAAGCGGGTGTGGCAACTGTGATGACGGCCCATTTGGAGGTTCCCGCGATCGATGCCCATGAAATCACGACTTTTTCTCATGCCGTCAATACGGAATGGCTGCGCG
>JANXNM010000212.1 GCA_025354065.1 Synechococcales cyanobacterium 340R_concoct_173_sub
CACGGGTGAAGAATGGACGCGTTTTACACCGAACAGTACGGCGGGTTTAAATCAGGTGCAATATGACGGTGAAGCATTGAAAAGCGATCGGACCTACGAGTTGCGTTATATCTCTAAGAAAAATTTTAAAACCGTGTTAGATCCAATCCAGCGGTTCCAAATTTTAAATGCTGTCGATCGAGCTAATGTGAATGCTGCTCTAGCGAAACCCTTGACCGAATCATTTCGGGATCCAGTGCTTCAACAGGCAACTATTTTACTAAGAAACAATCTGCCGAGCGATGCCCATGCCCTATTGCTTCAACAAACCTCGCCAACTTCTGCATTGAAACAGGCGATCGCTGAATATCCTGATCCATGTATCGAGCTGTCTAAACCGTCGTCAGATCTACAGACTCCCTAAGAAATCTCAAACGTACAGAACCGATCGCGTCCAGCTTCCTTGGCTTGATATAGGGCACGATCGGCAGCGGTAATCAACATTTCAGGGCGAATAAGAGCACAGGGTATTGTGCTAGCTACGCCCATGCTAAGGGTAAGTCTGTCGCCGATTTGTGAGCCGCTATGGGAAATATTCAGATCTCTTAATGCGTCTTGAATATCCTTCGCCACCCGCGTCGCGCCCTGTAAACCTGTATTAGGTAAAATAACGGCAAATTCTTCCCCGCCATAACGGGCTGCTAAATCTATGGATCGTTTCGCCGCCCGGTCCAAAACTTTTGCCACTTTCTTCAAGCAGTCATCACCTTCTTGGTGCCCGTAGGTGTCGTTATAAACTTTAAAGAAATCAATGTCACACATCACCAACGACAACGACAATCGATCGCGCTGCATTCGACCCCATTCCTGCTGAAGATATTCATCAAACCGACGACGATTTGCGACTTGGGTGAGGCCATCAGAGGTAGCCAGACGCTTAAGTTCTTGGTTGGCACTTTGAAGCTGCTCATAAAGCTTAACTTGGGTCAGTAGGTGCTTAACGCGTTGACGCAAGACGGCCCAGTGAATCGGTTTAGTGACAAAATCTATTGCCCCAGACGCAAACGCCTGCTCTACGGACTCCTCATCATCTAAGCCCGTAATCATCAACAAAGGAGTGCCATTCCCCTCCAAATGTTGTTCCATTTTTTGAATTTGTTGGCAACAGGTAAAGCCATCCATATGGGGCATCACCGCATCAATTAAAACCATATCCGGCTGCATTTTGCTAAACATAGCCAGACAATTTTCACCATCAACGGCTTCAATCACCCGATAGCCATCTTGTTCCATAGCCTGACGCAGACAAACCCGGATGACTTTATCGTCGTCGGCAACTAGAACAAGCGGTGGATTGTGAGATGAAAAGGTCATGAGGGATACAACCGAGTGAGGAAAAGGCAAGCGAGTTAGGAAAAGGCGGGCAAAGTCACTAATCGCTTGAGGCGTGACCTATGCCGTGAGCTAAGAGTGCCCTGTTCTTCACCATTCCCAACTTTTCTAACTCGTCCGTGTGATTCCTAAGTTCTTTAAAACTTAAGTCTTTGAATTTTAAGCTGCGCCTTTCTTGAATTTATCCAGTCCAGTCACGACTTTTATACTGTTTATTTTGTCTCCAGCCTTAATCTCATGGAGAACTTCTTGACCGCCTGTAACATAGCCAAAGATAGAATATCGTCCATCCAGAAGATTAAGTCCAGCGGGGGTGAGTTCTGGTTCAAACAGAAAGAAGAAAAACTGTGACGATCCGCCATTCGCTTCTTCATTCGGGCGGGCCATCGCGATCGCACCGTAAGCACTGAAGGGAAGTACTGGTTGATCCAAATACCTACCCGCATCTTCTAAGGTCACGCCATAGGTTGGTACCCCATCACCTTGAGCCAAGATTTCCAAGGGCACCGATCGGTACGCTTTGGTTTTGGGGTCAATGAAGCCTTCGTCTGGGCCATCGGGGTCGCCTGTTTGCAATACATAAAAGTCTTCAGCCCGAGTAAATGGCAGGCCATCATAGAAGCCGCGCTGAATTAGATCGACAAAATTTCCGCCCGTCACTGGGGCACTGTAGCCATCTAAAACGGCTGTGATCACGCCTTTGTCAGTTGTAAATTCGATTTGGGCACGGCCTTTGAGTTGAGGAAGATCTTGATATTCTGCTGGAACTTCATAGGGGAAATCGCCCAGCATTGACTCTTCAAGAATTGTGACACGGTTCAGTAAGGCCGATCGGTGCATTAAAATATCGTCTTTGTTTTTAGCCGCTACATCAATACGTAATAAGTCAATATCGCCCTGAATCGCATCCAAAATCTCATTTCCCTGGGGCTTGAAGCTCTCGGGCACACTGTCCAGAACTTGCGATCGTTTATCTCGAATCACAGTCTCAGCTCGCGTCAAGTCAGCCCCAATCGCGCCCCAACGACGGTTTGCTCGGATTTGTTGCGAAATATCTTCAATAGAGGTTTGTAGTTTACGAATATCGGGATTGGTAATGGGCAGCGAGTTTCTCAGGATGGCTTTAGGGTCTGTGACTGCATTGCCTTGGGGCAGAGCTAGAGCCGGAGCACAGGTCATCATGAGCGTTAGAACTGCGGCAACAACCAGCAGCGCTCTAGATTTGGAGAAAAAATTAAACGACATTTCAATACCTTGATTCACAACTTAACTCCCTTTCTAGAGCGTATTGTCCCATAGCAGTTTGAGAATTTGTGAGAAAGATCCGTAGAGCGGTTCCTAGGACGTTACAATAAAGCGCTGAAAGTTCTGCCGAATCGATTTGTAGAAACCCATGATTTCCAGTAACGATTTTCGCTCCGGTGTCAGTATTGAATTAGATGGTGCTGTTTGGCGCGTCATCGAATTTTTGCATGTTAAACCCGGTAAAGGTGCCGCATTTGTCCGCACCAAGCTCAAGAATGCTCAGACGGGTAGCGTAATGGAAAAAACGTTCCGAGCCGGGGAAAGCGTTCCTCAGGCCGTCCTTGAAAAAAATGTAATGCAGTTCACTTATAAAGATGGTGATAAGTACGTTTTCATGGATATGACTACCTTTGAAGAAAGCCTTCTTACCAAGGCCCAGATTGGGGAGCAGAGCAAATATCTCAAAGAAGGGATGGATGCAATGGTGGTCCAATGGGGCGATCGTATTTTGGAAGTAGAATTGCCAAACTCGGTAGTTCTGGAAGTGACCCAAACTGATCCGGGTGTCAAGGGCGATACCGCGACTGGGGGCACTAAGCCTGCTACTGTCGAAACGGGTGCTGAGGTGATGGTGCCATTGTTTATTACGATCGGTGAAAAGATTAAAATAGACACCCGCGACAATAAATATCTCGGTCGTGAGAATTAGGACGAGAGAGAGAGATTTGTGGGGCTGTGTCAGGGCTGTATGGTGGGAGTCTTTCCGCTAAACTCCCCACGCTGGCTTTGCCTGTCGCCAATAGGTTTGATTTAAGGAGTGATCACTGCTGTGTCAGTAAATTTCAGCGAATTGCGAGACCTGTTATTAGCCATTAATGAGACCGACATCTCAGAGTTGACGCTAGAGGATGATGGCTTCAAGATGACCATGCGACGGGGATCGCTTCCCGTGATGGTTGTTGCGCCGCCTGTTGGCATATCCCCGATGGCAACCTATGAGACGGCTGCACCCCCGATGGGTACTACGGGCGGACCGTCTACATCATTGCCTCCCACAGATCACAAATTATTTGAAATCAAGTCCCCGATCGTTGGGACATTTTATCGCGCACCTAGCCCGGATGATGCTCCCTTTGTGGAGATAGGCGATCGAATTAAGGTTGGCCAGGGAATTTGTATCGTTGAAGCGATGAAGGTGATGAACGAAATTGATGCGGAGGTTTCGGGCGAAGTCATTGAGATTCTGGTCGAAAATTTCCAACCTGTGGAATTTGATCAAGTTTTGATGCGGGTTCGGTTAACCTAGTGCGGTTGAAGCTTAGATTAACTTTTAAATTGAGTATTTGATCTTATTTAGACATTGAGCTGCCATCAGTAGGCAGCTTTTTTATCATTACTACTTTTTATTACGACTTTGTGAGGATTACTATATTGCTATAAGGCGAAATATAGGGATAATAGTAGGGGTTATTTATACGTCAAGATTTAGCCGTTATTTTTTGCATTTTTTGCAAGTGATTCCTATGGCAAAAGAACAGAATTTATTGGATGACCGATTGGCTGATGATGAGGTCAGTCTTGTTGGGGATGAAGCTTTGGTTAGCATTGCCGATACTGGATCTCAGGCAGTAGTGGAGCAAGTCGCAAATTATTTTCGGGTATTAGGAGAACCAATGCGTCTGAAATTACTTAATGTGCTGCGAGACGGAGAGCGTTGTGTTCAGGATTTGGTGGATGAGACCCAAACCAGTCAGGCGAATGTCTCAAAACATTTGAAAGTGATGCTGCAAGCCGGAATATTGGCAAAGCGCAGTCAGGGCACCCAGGCATTTTATCGGGTGACGGATGATTTGATTTTTGAGTTGTGTAATTTAGTCTGCGATCGGCTTGCGACTCGGATTGAGCAGCAAGCCCAGCATTTCCGGACCTTTAGTTTAGCTAGTAAACCGGAACCCAATATCGAAGAAATTGCAGCTTAAAGCTTGGATTTTGTCCGTCGTTCAGTCGGCTCGTCAGTCGGCTCTAGATTCTGTCTAGATTCTCCCGTATACCCCGTTACGAGCCAAACCATAGCTCGTCCACTGTCGCGAAATGCCTTCAAAATAGGTTCGGACGATCGGTCAGTCGGGATAGGCACAATTTTAAAAATAACGCCGCGCTGGGAACCAATAATTTCAGCAATCCACTGAGCACGACGCATGTGATAGTCAGAGGTGACGAGGTAGACGCTGGTGATGCCTTGATGTTTGAGATCGTCAACCAACGTCGTAAAGTTTGTCAGCGTATCTACAGCACGATAGTCTAAATGGACGCGCTGACGATCGACTCCAGCTTGATCAAACACCCAATAGCTATATTCTTCTGGACTGCCGGATGAGACCCACAGCGGTAAATCTGGATATTTAAGCGCTAAATCGGCGGCAAACTTTTCCCGATCGGGGGAACCGCCCAAAACAAAAATAGCCTGAGGCTCGGAAAACTGGGTCGCTAATTGTCGATATCCGATCCACAGACAGGCTGAAATTGCCAATAGTCCGGCCCAAGGCAAACGCAAAAAATTACGACGCTTAGACCGTTTAGGCTCAGAACGTCGTAATGGTGACGATATATTCTTATTAGAGCGTTGTATTGGTTTCAATAGACGCTGGTATGGGCGAGACATATGACCAAGATTCTAACGCTGTGATGGGGATTGAGCTTCTGTAGCTTTGGCGGTGACGATCGCGGTCCGAATTCGAGGCTGTTCTAAAAATTGAGCCGTGTCTGCTAGGAGCGTTTTACCCCAAAGATTATCCTGCAAAAACTTTAGATCCCCATAACGGCTGTCCAGTTGGATAGCAGATTCACCCAGTTGAAGTCCTTCCTCTTGATTTCCTTGTTTGTACAGGGCAACCGCTAGGGCTAGCTTGGGTTCCGAGGCTTTACTATCCGCTTTAATGGAGACATTCCATAGACCGATCGCTTCTTTGACATTTCCCGACTCATAGCGAATCAGGGCGATATTGTTGAGTGGGAACCAGAATTTTTCATCCAGTTTATTAGACTCGGTATATCGCGCGACTGCTTCATCCATTTTACCCAACATGAAATAGGCATTCCCTAAATCAAAAAGGGCAGGAGGCATCGCTTTTGAAGCGGTTTTAAGCTTCGGATCGCTCTTGAGAATTTTGATGCCGGACTGAAGCGCATCTACGGATTTAGCGTACTCCTTCTTTTGGAAGTAGGCATTGCCGAGACGCAATAAGATAGCGGGTTCTTTTGGATCTAGAATTTGGGCCTTCTTGAGCGCGACGATGCTTTTGTCGGCTTGATTGTCTGCCAGATATAAACCGCCTAAGACAGACCAAGCATCCGGGTTCTGGGGAATAAGTTGGGTGGCAAGCTTGGCGCGGGTGATGGCCAAGTCTACCTGTTGAAGCTGAGCAAGTTGAAGGGATTCACCCAATAAATCACGACCCTCTTTTTCCAGACTGTTGCTGTCAAAGTCGGGTAGGCGCGGCAAAAACTGAGCGATCGCAGGTTGTCGAACAATGCCTGAGTTCAGAAGAAGTATGGTACCGAGAAGCGCAATCCGTTTATACACAGGAGTCTCTAGAAAAGTTTAAAGGTTGGGACTGGATACTAAGAAATGCTTAGTTTCAACAGGTTTTAACATAAAGCATTGACGCATTGCGTAAGCCCATGATAGCCCATTAACTAAGTTGCCCTTATTCTAGACTGATTTTCCACTTCTTCTAAAGGTTGTCTTAATTTTTTTGGCGATCGTCTAGGCACTGGATAAAACTGCGGCTTCACTAGGGAGTATTTTAAGTATGGCAATAGATTAAGAGATTAAGTGCGGCAATAGATCCTAAATTCAACTATTGTAGGGACGATTACTGAAACTTTTGCCAATTTTCGTCAATGCCATGGATCCTCTCTTTAAGGTCGAAATCCTTTCCCAAACCCCGAACCCGCAGCAGACTATCTATGCTGGGATGCACCAGGACTATGCTGAAGCGTTTGTCTGGGACGATCGGGCTAGCTTCCCGGATGAGGAAAAAGCGGGCGATCTGGTTATTCGCAATCTCTTGGGCGGCAATCGAGGCCATTTTGGTCCCTTAGAGCATCCCCAAATCGTCCTGAATTGCGGCTGGTTTCCCCACAGCACCATGCAGCAGATTAGAACTCATCGGGTCGGAATCAGCTTCGACGTACAATCTTTTCGTTATACAGGAAAAAAGATTTTAGAGGCGGCAGACGGCACAAAGGAGGTTGAGGAAGTCTTCTATCTGCGGCCTTTGGGAGCCTATACCGATCGTCAGGGCAAAAAATATGAGTATACCGAAGAACTTCGAAAGGAAGATCTAGCCTGGTGTTTAGAGGGCGCAAAACTCTATGCAAAGCGGATTAACCAAGGCTTCAGCGAAGAACATGCGCGCAGTTTGATTGCCTTTGATGTGCGGCAACATTGGGTGATGTCGGCCAATGTCCGATCGCTCATGCACCTGATGGATTTGCGGGCTAAGGACGATGCCCAAGTAGAATGCCAGCAGTTATGTGACTTGATCTTTCCGCATTTTGAGGCTTGGGTTCCGGCGATCGCGGCTTGGTACAAAAAAAATCGTTGGGGCAAAGCTCGTCTATCTCCTTAGAGTTAAATAGAAAAATTAGATAGAATTTTCTCTGAAACATATCTAAATTTGTTGACGATTAGAACTTGACAACTAGAACTTAATTGGTGTGAGGAATCATGAGTATTGGCGATTTATTTAGCAAGGGCGGGGTTACGATCTGGCCTTTGTTGCTCTTGTCGATTTTGACCGTGACGGTGATTTTTGAACGATCGCGGTTTTGGTTCAATGTTTTGAACAAAGAAAAGGAGATCGTCAATCGGATTCTGGATGCAACCCGTCGAGATTGGGACATGGCCACCGAAATTGCTCGCCAAGCCTACGATCAACCCGTCGGACGTTTTTTGCTCCAAGCCCTTCAGCTTCAATCGCCCGACCCGGATTTGTTCCGGTTAGCCCTTGAGTCTAGTGCTGATGATGAAATTGCAGGAATGCGACGCGGCGACAAGATTCTAGAAGCTGTTATTGCGATGGCTCCCTTGCTGGGATTGCTGGGAACCGTGCTGGGGTTGATTCGGACTCTAGGCGCGATTACCTTTACGGCGCTGGGAACGGAGGCTGGCAAAGATGCAGCGGGCGGGATTGGCGAATCATTGATCAGTACGGCAGCTGGAATTATTGTGGCGTTGTTTGCCCTGAGTTTTTATCGAATCTTTCAAGGATTGGTATTCAATCAGGCGAAAGTGTTCAGACGTGCTGGTAATGAAGTGGAATTGCTTTACCGTCAAAAGTGGCAGTACGAAAAAAAAGACGATCGGAATGTGCCAAGCCTCGATCGCTACGAATCCAATTCGGATGACGAAAAACGGACCTTCTAACTTGATTTGAGCGATTCCTATGAAAATCAATCTTGACAATGCCACCGACGACGGACAGATTCAGATTTTGCCGTTGATTGATGTGATTTTTTGTATTCTGACGTTTTTCATTCTGGCTGTGGTGCAAACAGAACGCCCCCAAGCCGTGAATGTTGATTTACCCCAAGCCAAAACCGGAACCGTTCAAGCCCCCGATCGGTTGATTGTCACCTTGAGACCGGGCGGCCAGCTTCTAGTGGGGCAAGAAGAAGTGGCCGATCGGATCGCACTAATGGATCGTGCCAAAACCTATCTGACGCAACGTCCTGATGGATTACTGGTCTTAAATGCATCCCAGACGGCCATGTACAGCGATGTGATTGGTGTGCTGGATTCTTTGAGAGAAGTAGGGGGTGTTCGTCGAGTGGCTCTCGCAACCGCACCAAAAATTGAAATCACTCCTACGCCTAATCCCTACTTGCCAAATCCCGGTTCAAATCCCTATGGAACTCCCGGCGGGTTTCCAGGTTCCTCAAACCCTAGTGGCTTACCTAATTATGGATCGCCTTATGGATCGCCCGGATCAAGTCCACTGCTCTACCCAGATAGTAATTTGGGCATTCCTGGAGCGTCTCCCAATAGTCCAGGATTAACGCCTAACTCAAACATTCCCAACTCTGGCAATCCGAATCTTACCATTCCAAATACAGCAGCTACGCCTCTCCCCAAGACTGGATCTGGATCGCAGGATTTTAGTACCAAGACGCAGACGATTCCACTAACCCCTAGATGATTCTCAAAATTCTGAGCCTGCGAACTAATTTGTAACGTGATTCTCTTGAAAACATTTATTAAGTTAGATGTCGATAGTAGGCTTTGTGAATGAAGTCCTAGCAAAATTCTAAATTGAATCGAAGAAAATTAAGTTTTTTGCCTAATTCATACTATTTTTTAGAGAGTATGAATCGGGATTAGCTTGGGATTAACTTGGGGTGCTGAGCACCTAAAGCTTTCCTTCAATGCCTTGATTTATTCTGTCACCTGTTTTCCTAGGAGTTACGCATCATGGATTTAATGTTGAACAATCCGGTCATGACCTTCCTTTTGTCAGACCATCCGATCGCCCTCTTGGCCCAAGCTGCAAAGCCTGCCGTCAGAGCTGTAGCTCAGCCGAAGACTAGTAACTGGGTTTTGGAAGCTATCTTTACCCTTTTGGTCACAGCGGTTGCATTTTATGTGCTCTCGTTAGTTTTTCCTTTCATCGAAATCGACAGTCCTGTCACCGCTATTGTCTGCGCTTTGGTGTTTGGTGCCATTAACATCGTTACCCAGCGAGTTGAAGACCTTTTCAATATGACCTGGATTTTGGCCCCGGTCTCTCTCCTAATCAATATGGTAGCGTTCTGGATAACAGACGTTGCTGTTCCAGGCTTCCGAATTACGAATGGCTTTCTTGGTATTTTGATCGGGTCCGTATCCCTGACCATTCTGCAATTCTTGATCAAATACGTAATCAACGTAATTTTCTAAAATTGCCTCAAGCTTCAATACCTTAGGTATCAATACGGTTTTCCGACCCTGAACTTTTTAGCACTCCCTAACCGAGAGTGCTAAAGTTTTATTCGGAATATTTGTAATTGTTGAATTATCCCTAAGGAATCTTTATGTCTAAGATCGTTGTTTTTAATGAAGATGCTCGTCAAGCACTCGAACGTGGTGTTAATGCTCTGGCTGATGCCGTGAAGGTTACGCTCGGTCCGAGAGGTCGTAACGTGTTGCTTGAGAAGAAGTATGGCTCTCCTCAGATTGTGAACGATGGCGTAACGATCGCAAAAGAAATTGAACTCCCAGATCCCCTTGAGAATGCAGGCGCATCCCTGATTCGTGAAGTGGCATCCAAAACTAACGACGTTGCAGGCGACGGCACCACAACCGCTACTGTGTTAGCCCAGGCCATTATCCGCGAAGGCATGAAGAATGTCGCTGCTGGATCCAACCCAATCGCTCTTAAACGCGGAATCGAGAAAGCCGTTGCGAAATTAGTTGAAGAAATCGCTGCGATCGCCAAGCCTGTTGAAGGAAATTCGATCGCCCAAGTTGCGACTATTTCCGCCGGAAACGACGAAGAAATTGGCGGCATGATTGCTCAAGCCATGGCCAAAGTGGGTGAAGACGGCGTAATTACCGTTGAAGAATCCAAATCCTTCGATACCGAAATCGAAGTTATGGAAGGAATGCAGATCGATCGGGGTTACATGTCACCCTATTTTGTGACCGACGTTGAGCGTTTGGTGGCTGAGTATGAAAATATGTCGATCCTCTTGACCGACAAGAAAATCAGCTCTATCCAGGACTTAGTGCCTATTCTTGAAAAAGTCGCCCGTGCGGGTCAAGCATTACTCGTCATCGCTGAAGACATCGACGGTGAAGCTTTGACAACTCTGGTCGTCAACCGTTTGCGTGGTGTGTTGAATGTCGCAGCAATCAAGGCTCCTGGCTTTGGTGAGCGTCGTAAATCCATGCTGCAAGACATCGCTGTTTTGACCGATGGTCAGGTGATTTCTGAAGACATGGGCTTGAGCTTGGATACCGCAACCCTGGAAATGTTGGGTAAAGCGCGCAAGATCATGATCACTAAGGATTCGACCACGATCGTCGCTGACATCACCAATGCGGCTAACGTGCAAAAACGTGTCGAGCAACTGCGTCGTGAATTGAACGCTACTGATTCGGAGTATGACAAAGAAAAACTTTCTGAGCGGATCGCTAAATTGGCGGGCGGCGTTGCGGTCATCAAGGTTGGGGCTGCGACTGAAACCGAACTCAAGGATCGCAAACTTCGCATTGAAGACGCGTTGAATGCAACCAAAGCAGCAGTCGCTGAAGGAACCGTTGCAGGCGGTGGCGCAACTCTGGCCCACCTCGTAACGACGTTGGCTTCTGTCAAGGCAAGCTTAACTGACGTGGATGAGCAAATTGGTGTGGATATTATTGTCCGTTCCCTGACGGCTCCTCTGAAGCAAATTGCAGATAATGCAGGCGTTGAAGGATCGGTTGTCGTTGAGAAAGTTCAAGCAATGGCTTACCCTATGGGCTACAACGCACTTACCGACACCTACGAAGACCTGATCGAAACAGGCGTGATTGACCCCGCAAAGGTTGTCCGTTCTGCTCTACAAGATGCCGCTTCGATCGCATCCATGGTCCTCACTACTGAAGCTCTAGTCGTCGAGAAGCCTGAACCTAAGTCTGCTGGTGGTGGCGGCGGTGGAGACATGGGTGGAATGGGTGGAATGGGCGGTATGGGTGGTATGGGCGGCATGATGTAGTTGATCAATAATTATTAATCAACAATTTAGTCCGGTCGTTGTAGGGATATGGTTCGCCGTGTCCTGCACCCAATAAAAAATAACAAGCTGTCTCTAGGATTCTGGAGGCGGCTTTGTTGTATTCAGAGACATTACTCTGTAGTCCTTACTGCATCAGGCTTTGTCCACAAGAGGGAATGTGTCAAACTAAGATAGAAATTATGTAGTTTCTGTAATGTTCTAAAAAAGCTCTTTTCTCAGAAAATATCTCCACTTAATGTGTAGAGAGAAGTCTGTGGAATTACGGAGCGATCGCCCGATCGATCCCTGCATCCTCAATCTGTTAACCTTCACCCTATTCAAAGCGCAGTCGCGTCTTATAGTCTCTCCTATGAAAAGCCTCTTCCTCGAACGTCTTCACAGCCCTGAACGCCCCGTCTTAGTTTTTGATGGAGCCATGGGGACGAACATTCAATCCCAGGATTTGACCGCTGAAGACTTCGGCGGAGCAGACTATGAAGGCTGTAATGAATATTTAATCCATACCAAACCCGATGCGATCGCAAAAGTCCATCGAGATTTCTTGGCCGCTGGAGCTGATGTCATTGAAACCGATAGCTTCGGCAGTAGCCCGTTGGTGTTGGTGGAATATGATTTGCAGGACATGGCCTATGACTTGAGTAGACGATCGGCTGAACTGGCTCGAATTTGCGCTGATGAATACTCAACGCCTGAAAAACCTAGATTTGTGGCAGGTTCGATCGGGCCTGGAACTAAATTGCCGACCCTAGGCCACATTGGTTACGACGAGTTAAAAGAATCATTCATTGTTCAAGCCGAAGGACTATTTGACGGCGGCATTGATTTATTTTTAGTTGAAACCTGCCAAGACGTATTGCAAATCAAAGCAGCATTGAATGCGATCGAAGCGGTGTTCACTAAAAAAGGCTCCCGTTTGCCGTTAATGGTTTCCGTCACAATGGAAGTCCAAGGCACGATGTTAGTTGGGACGGATATTTCTGGTGTCTTGGCAATCTTGGAGCCGTATCCTATTGATATTTTGGGCTTGAATTGTGCAACTGGACCCGATCGAATGGCAGAACATATTAAATATTTGGCCGAAAATGCGCCATTTGTTGTGTCTTGTATTCCCAATGCTGGATTGCCGGAAAACATCGGTGGTCACGCGCATTACAAACTTACCCCGATGGAAATGCGAATTGCCTTACATCGATTTATTGAAGATTTGGGTGTTCAAGTAATTGGTGGCTGTTGTGGAACTCGTCCATCGCACATTCAAGCTTTGGCAGAACTCGCCGCAGAAATGACTCCAAAAGCGCGGGCAACTCGTCCGTCATTACTAACGTCTGCACTAATATCTACTAATGCGGGCAATGCCATTCGTCCTGCCATGAACTATGTTCCTTCGGCAGCTTCAATTTATGGTTCGCAGCCCTATGAACAAGACAATTCATTCTTGATTGTGGGTGAACGTTTAAATGCGAGTGGCTCAAAGAAAGTTCGGGATTTGCTGAATGAAGAAGATTGGGATGGATTGGTTTCTATTGCCAAATCCCAAATCAAAGAAGGCGCGCATATTCTGGATGTGAATGTGGATTATGTCGGGCGAAATGGCGAAAGTGATATGAAAGAACTCGCATCGCGGTTGGTGACGAGTTCAACATTACCATTGATGTTAGATTCAACAGAATGGGAAAAAATGGAAGCCGGACTCAAAGTGGTCGGTGGAAAATGTATTCTCAATTCCACTAACTATGAAGATGGAGACGATCGATTTTTCAAAGTACTAGAACTCGCAAAAGAGTATGGTGCAGGGGTTGTGATTGGGACGATCGATGAAGAAGGGATGGCGCGAACGGCTGAAAAGAAACTCCAAATTGCACAGCGGGCCTACCGTGCAGCACTTGAGTTTGGTATTCCGGCCCATGAATTGTTTTTTGATACTTTAGCATTACCGATTTCGACAGGAATTGAAGAAGATCGCGAGAATGCAAAAGCTACGATCGATTCGATTCGGATGATTCGTGAAACCCTTCCCGGCGTTCACTTTATGTTAGGCGTGTCTAATGTTTCCTTTGGTCTGAATCAAGCCACACGGATTACATTGAACTCAATGTTTCTACATGAAGCAACTCAAGTGGGAATGGATGGCGCGATCGTTTCGGCTGCAAAAATCCTACCTTTGGCGAAGATCTCCGAAGAACATCAAAAGGTTTGTTTAGATCTCATTTACGATCGGCGTGAATTTAATGATGACGGCATTTGTACCTATGATCCATTAACAGCATTAACTAAACTCTTTGAAGGGGTGAGTGCGAAGGATGCACGATCGACGGCTACATTGGCAGATTTACCGATCGATCAACGTTTGAAGCAACACATTATTGATGGTGAACGGATTGGTTTAGAAGATGCCTTGAAGATTGCCTTAGATGCTGGACATGAACCGCTTTCAATTATTAATACCTTCTTGCTTGATGGTATGAAAGTGGTGGGTGTGCTATTTGGTTCTGGGCAAATGCAGCTTCCCTTTGTATTACAATCGGCAGAAACAATGAAGTCGGCTGTAGCTTTCTTGGAGCCGCTAATGGAAAAAGAAGAAGGGCAAGATGATTCGGGTAAGGGTAAATTCTTAATTGCAACCGTAAGGGGCGATGTTCACGATATTGGTAAAAATCTCGTTGATATTATCTTGACTAACAATGGTTATAAGGTAATCAACTTGGGGATTAAACAATCGGTTGATGCGATCGTGGATGCTTACGAAACCCATAAACCGGATTGTATTGCGATGAGTGGTTTGTTAGTAAAATCCACGGCATTCATGAAAGAGAATTTGAATGTATTCAACGATCGTGGTATTAGCGTCCCGGTGATTCTCGGCGGTGCGGCCTTGACTCCAAAGTTTGTCTATGGCGATTGTCAAGATGTTTACAATGGTCAAGTGATTTACGGGAAAGATGCCTTTGCGGATTTGATCTTTATGGATCGGTTTATGCCTGCGAAAAAGTCTGAACAATGGAACGACGAACAAGGATTTCTCGGTGAATTAGGATCATTTAACCAAAAAGGACGAAAGGCGATCGAAGAAGCAGAACTTGAATTGAATGGTCCACCGAAAGAAGCGAAATCTGATGAACCTGCTATGGTTGATTGGGTTCGATCGGAAGCGGTAGACATCAACATTCCGCGTCCAACTCCACCATTCTGGGGCAGTAAGATTCTCACGTTTGAATCCTTACCTATTGAAGAACTCTTCTGGCATATGGATCTTCAAGCATTAATTGCAGGTCAATGGCAATTCCGCAAACCCCAAAACCAAACTCGTGAAGAATATGATGCATTCCTAGCCGCGAAAGTATATCCTGTTTTGGCCCGTTGGAAAGAAGCAATCCGATCGGAGAAATGGGTAGAACCCACGTTAGTGTATGGTTACTATCCTTGTGCGGCGGAAGGGAATTCGGTCCATGTTTATGATCCATCAGTGATTGAACAAGGTTTGACTCCCAAGACTGCGACACCATTTGTCACTTGGACTTTCCCACGCCAAAAATCAATGCGTCGCCTTTGTATTGCGGACTTCATTCGTCCGATCGAAGAAGATACCTTTGATGTATTGCCAATGCAAGCGGTGACGGCGGGTCATATCGCGACGGAGAAGGCGCAGGAACTGTTTGCGGGAGATAACTATACTGAGTATCTCTATTTCAATGGGATGGCGGTTCAGATTGCGGAGGCGATCGCAGAATGGGGTCATGCAAAAATTCGTCGGGAATTGGGGTATGGCGATTTGGAACCGGATAATATCCGCGATATGCTGGCCCAACGCTATCAAGGGTCTCGCTATAGTTTTGGCTATCCGGCTTGTCCTGCGGTGATGGATCAGGTGCCGCAATTGGCTTTGTTGGGAGTCGATCGGATTGGGATGACGATCGATGAGAGCGAACAACTCTATCCCGAACAATCCACAACGGCGTTTGCAATTTATCACCCAGCGGCGAAGTACTTTAGCGCTTAGGATCAAGTGATATGTGGGCATAACAATATAGCTGTGCTCACATATTTGAATTGAAGGTGATGTATGGCGAGAGATTTATTTCATCAGGCAGTCAAAATAGCTTTACTGAAAGAGCAATGGCAGATTACAGCCGACCCACTCAAGATTAAAATTGATGGAGTAAAACTAGAAATTGATCTAGCGGCGGATAAAGTCATCGCAGCGGAAAAGTCAGGGCAGAAGATTGCGATCGAAATCAAGAGTTTTCTAAACAACTCGACGATTACCGATTTTCATGGAGCGTTGGGTCAGTTCCTTAATTATCGATTGGGATTGCAGATGACGGATTCCGATCGAGTGCTTTATCTAGCAGTGCCGGAGGATACGTTTGATTCATTCTTCCAAGAGCGGTTTGTTCAAGAAGCAATCAAGCTGCACCAACTTCGACTTTTGGTTTATGATTCAGCTAAGGAGGTTATTGTGTTATGGAAAGATTAGCCTTTTATCAGCAGTGTATTCGAGAAGTTTTGCGACGACATGCGGATCAAGATGGCTCTGAGAAGGGGATTCAGAGTCAGGTTGTGATTGATACGGAGAATAATCATTATCAAATTCTAGATGTCGGTTGGGACGGGATGAAGCGGATATATCATTGCTTTATTCACTTTGATATCCAAGATGAAAAAATTTGGATTCAACGCAACATGACTGAAGCGGATTTAGCACAGGAATTACTGGATTTGGATGTGCCGAAGGAAGATATTGTGTTGGGGTTACATCCACCTTACAAGCGGCCTTATACGGGTTATGGGGTAGCTTGAATATGAACTAAAATTTGGAGAATGAGCTAAAGGATGATTTACTCTCTAACTATGATTTCGCCAATATGACGGGTCGCGTAAAAGGTAGGTATGTTAAGCGCGATCGATCGGGTACCAATATCGTCCTCTTAGACCCAGACGTTGCCGATGCATTTCCGACAGCGGAATCGGTGAATGAGGCGTTGAGAATGTTGTTAACGATCGCCCAACGGTAGAAGCAGACGGTTCCGGTGAAGTGAGGGTAGAGGGGTTCGATCGTCTATCACCTGTATTAGACTGAAGACACTGTTTACCTAACGCCCATTATGCAAGCTCTACCTAGAATTACATTTAATCCTGGAGTTATGGGTGGTAAGCCTTGTATTCGAGGATTGCGGGTGACGGTAGGGACGATCGTGGGGCTAATGGCCGCAGGACGATCGCCGGAAGAGATTTTGCGGGCCTATCCTTATTTAGAGTTAGCCGATATTTATGAGTCGCTGAGTTATGCCGCTTGGCGGGCTGAGGAGATTGAGGTGCCTTTGGTGTCGGCATGAAGATTTTGATCGACATGAATTTGTCGCCGCTTTGGGTGGATGCTTTGACGAACGCAGGCATGGAAGCGGTCCATTGGTCTACGATCGGCGATCCGGCTGCGATCGATCAAGTCATCATGAGCTATGCCCAAACCAATGGTTATATTGTGTTTACGAACGATTTAGACTTTGGAACCTTGTTGGCGATCGCG